>JAFRNH010000070.1 GCA_017430235.1 Paludibacteraceae bacterium
ATGACTTGAGGATATTCAGGTGGCTATGGCAGCGGGGTCCCACCTCTTCCCATTCCGAACAGAGAAGTTAAGCCCGCTATCGCCGATGGTACTGCACACCAGTGGGAGAGTAGGTAGCCGCCACTTTTTCGGGAGTTCGACAACTGCGTCGGACTCCCTTTTTTGTGTACCTGTTGATATCTAACCTGTAAAAACATCTTATTGAAAATCAATTACATATCATTGTTCTTCAGAAAAAAAAAGTGTAAACGTGTTGGTTTTTGTATAAAAAATTCTATTTTTGTCCTGTCGGTATAGTATTTATGTACAAGTGTAGTGTATTTTGCGTTTAACCTAATTGCTTTTTATTATGAGGTTTGTTTTCAGATTTTTAATTGCATTCTTGTTTGTTGGTGCACCAAACCTTCTATTGGGTGCCAAATCTAATTCGACAGACTCTATCCCTTTGTTAAGAGTGGAAAATGTAAGTGTCTATGTCGCTCCTAATCCTGCAAGTGATTATATCACAATCTCTGTCAACACTGATTTTGATTTTATCTTGTTCAGCTCTAATGGAAAACAAAGCTATTCTGTCTCTGGATGCTCTGAATCCTACAAAATGGATGTATCTTCTTTATCTCCAGGTATATACATTCTTAATATACTTGTGGATGAAAATATTTATACAAAAAGAGTAATTATAGAGAGAAAATGAACTTGATTGTTCATCGTTATTAAAGGTATGGCTTTTGGTAATTTTAAAATAACATTTAATTCCCCAGTAATTCTTTCTTTTATTATTATTTCTGCTATCTCATTGGTTTTGGGTGCATTGACGGGAGGCATGACTACGAGAATGTTTTTTACGTCGTATCCCTCTTCTTGGTTTTCTCCCATGACCTACTTGAGAATGTTTACTTATGTCCTAGGTCATGCTGATTCTTCTCATTTCTTTAACAATATGTTGCTGTTCGTGCTAATCGGACCTATGTTAGAGGAAAAGTATGGCAGTAAGAGAATCTTAATCGTTATTGCTGCTACTGCATTAGTCTCAGCACTTATCAATAGTCTATTTTTTACAACTGGCATTTTGGGCGCTTCTGGTGTTGTCTTTGCTTTCATCGTGTTGGCTTCAATGACCTCTTTCAAAGAAGGAGAGATCCCTCTCACCTTTGTTATTGTCCTAATTCTCTATTTAGGTAGGGAAATATTGAATGGTCTGTTTAATATGGACAATATTTCTCAAATGGGCCATTTGATTGGAGGATGTTGTGGCGCTGTGGCTGGTTTCCTTTTTCAAAAAAAATACATATAAAATGTACAAAACTCTATTTATCGACTTTGATGACACGTTGTATGATACTCGTGGTAATGCAGAACTCTCATTGAAAGAGACATTTGATCATTTCCATTTTGATCGCTATTTCCCAAATTTTGAAGCATTCTCGGTTTCTTATTGGAAAACGAATGTGGAGTTATGGGACGCGTATGCTAAGGGTGACATAGAACGTGACTATTTGATGGTAGAGAGATTTCGTCGTCCGATTGCGGATGGCATCGATGAGAATGGTTCTCATTTATCTCCAACCAAGGAGTTTTGTTTGCAGGTGAGTGATGTTTTCCTTGATTTCTGTGCGAACAAACCAGGATTGGTGGATGGCGCACGTGAATTGATGACTTATTTGAGAGAAAAAGGATATCGCTTGTATATGTGTAGTAATGGATTTCATGAGGTGCAATATCGAAAATTGCGTTCATGTGGATTGTCTGATGCTTTTGATGGAATCATTTTGTCTGAAGATGCAGGTGCAAATAAACCTAGCTTGGACTATTTCAATTATGCATTCCGTGTTTCTGGTGCCTCTCCATCAGAAACTTTGATGATTGGAGATAACTATGTCACAGACATAAAAGGAGCTCAGTCGGCTGGTCTTCATGTGATGTTTTTTAATAGACATCCGTTGACCTTTTCTACACCAGATTTCGTAGATTATGAAATTCATTCGTTGAAAGAAGCAATGAATATTTTGTGATTCTAAATAAACCTATATTCTCTTCGGGTTTTTGTTTGTATTTATATAATTATTTCATAATGAATAAGTTACAATAAAATATAATTTTATTGTAAGGGTGTGATTTTACTAATTTACCAATGTTTGATTCCATTTTACCATTCTAAATAGATGATAAAATCTACTTTTGGATTGTTGTAATGATTATATGTTGCATCATAAACTCTATCATATGTTACATCATAAACTTGTACATATGTTACATCATAAACTCAACCTATGTTGCATCATAAATTTGGACATATATTACATCATAAACTTGAATTGTTACAATTACACTTATGTTTTGTTAGTTTTTAATGTGAAATTATGAAAAGATTATTGTTATTTTTTATGTCCTTTTTGGGCTTGAATTTGTATGCCCAATATGGAGGTTTTGGCGGATTTGGAAATTCGGGAAATCTTGATTCTTATACGTCAAAAAAGGATATTAATTATGTGGGGGATGGTAAGACATGTCATGCTATGGATGTTTATTATCCGAAGGAATCAAAAGACTCATACCCTGTTATTATTCACATTTATGGAAGTGCGTGGACGAGTAATAGTGGGAAAGGTGGTGCCAACTTGGAATCAGTAGGAAAGGCTGCAGTGGATGCGGGTTATATATATGTGACCCCTAACCATCGTTCGAATTCAGATGCGCAGTGGCCTGGACAGATTAATGATATCAAGGCAGTGGTTCGTTATCTAAGAGGAAATGCACAAGAATTAAAAGTGGATACTTCATTCATTGCCATATCTGGTTTCTCCTCGGGTGGACATTTGGCTACTATGATGGGAACATCACGTAATGTGAAGGAGTATACCGTTGGTTCCACCACCATGGACATAGAGGGAAATCTAGGTAATTTTACAGAGTTTAGCAGTAGTGTGGATGCCGTATGTGATTGGTCTGGACCTGTGATTTTAGATAAAGTAAATTGTGGTAATGCTATGGATCTAAATAATTTTATTAAACCATTGTTCGGTAATTGCTCTGTCTCTCAATGCCCAGACAAGTACGCATTAGCAACAGCCGTAACCTATATAGATCCTACAGATCCTCCGTATATGATTGTGCACGGTTCTTCCGATGCAATAGTAGCACAATGTCAAAGTGAAATGTTATATGATGCGCTTAAAAAAGGTGGTGTGGAGTGTGAATATATTCCAACGGGAAGTGATCATGGCGTCAATGCTGATAAATGTCCGGATATGATATCATTCTTTAACAAGGCACGCGAAAAGAAGGCTGCTGCAGCTACATTGAATGATGAGGTGAAAGTTTTGGGTATAGGCGTTTACAAGAGTGAAAACAAAATAATACTGACAAATAATGAAAGAATTTCTTATGTGTTATTGGATATCACAGGTAAGATTGTTGGACAGGGAATTGTTGAGGACGAAGGAATAAGCATAGAGTATCTCCCTTACGGAGTTTATGTGCTAAGATTGGAAAATGGCTTGATCTATAAGTTTTTTAAATAAGTTTGATATTTATGATGGAAATGTGTGGGAAGTGATTCTCACACATTTTTTTTATGATGGGTCTTATTCTAAAAAATCTTTTTATCGATATTTTTTTTTGATTGGTAGATTATAGTTTGACGCTAATGAAGAATGAGATAATTTTGCAGAGATGAAAATGATGAACTTTTCAACATTCGACTTAATAGGTTCTTGCGAATGTTGAAAAAAGAATATTAGAACCTGCATTTTATAAAATTTCAGATGAAAAAATTAGCATTTTTAGGGTTGGCCCTATCACTATTGACATTCTGTGTTACAGGATGTAGTGAGGACATAGATGAATCCAAGGTGGATGGAGTGACTATGAGTGGAACAATAGGTAATTATGCCTATGTAGACCTTGGGTTAAGTGTGAAATGGGCTACGTATAATGTAGGTGCAACAAGACCTACAGGTTATGGAAAGTATTTTGCTTGGGGTGAAACAGAAGAGAAATCCTCTTATATGGAGAATAATTATAAGTGGTGCATAACAGTACACAATAATATGACCAAGTATTGTTTGGATACTTGGAGTGATGCTTACGATAACAGATCTATATTGGGAGCAGAAGATGATGCCGCAACTGTCAATTGGGGTGGCTCGTGGCGTACGCCAACCTTTGATGAACAAAAAGAACTGCTTGATGGTTGTACGTGGGAGTTTGTTTCTGATTTTAACAATAGTGGTGTAAATGGTGTTGTTGGAACTTCCAAAAAGAATGGCAATACGATTTTCCTCCCAGCATCTGGATATTATGATAGAAGTAATCTTACGAGTTTGTCAAATGTAGGAGTATATTGGAGTGCAACACTATCGAGTACTCTTAATGTAAGGGTTTTAGGCTTCTTTGTAAGTTATAACGAAATACAAGATTACATAGAATTCCGAGAAGGTGGAGCTACTGTTCGTGCCGTTTCTGAGTGATATTAATTAACATCCAATAAGAGAGCGTGTCAAATATAATTTCAACATTCGACTTAATAGGTTCTTGCGACTGTTGAAAAAATGAATTATAGAACCTGCATTAATAAAAACGTAGATGAAAAAAATAACATTATTAGGGTTGGCTTTATCCCTATTGACTTTTGGTACAACAGGATGTCATAAAGGAGACATTGATGATGAAAAAAACAATGGGGAAAAAACGACCATTGTAGATGGCGTGTCTAATAGCGGAACAATAGGGAAATATGCCTATGTTAATTTGGGGTTAAGTGTGAAATGGGCTACGTATAATGTGGGTGCGCCAAGGCCTACGGGTTATGGAAAACATTTTGCATGGGGTGAAACTGTAGGAAAAGACGAATATTTGAAGAGCAATTACAGATGGTATGATCAAACAAATTATGTATACACTAAATATTGTACAAATGAATCGTATGGAACAGTTGACGACATGAAGGTATTGGATGCGGAAGATGATGCGGCAACTGCTAATTGGGGATCTTCTTGGCGTATGCCTACCGATGAAGAGATGGAAGAGCTGATAAATGGATGTACATGGGAGTTTGTTTCTGATTTTAACGGAAGTGGAACAGGGGGAGCTCTTGGTAAATCCAAACAGAATGGAAATACGATTTTCCTCCCTATGGCTGGTTTCCTAGATGAAGATGGTTTTACGGCAGAAGCGGGATTATATTGGAGCTCGTCACTTTATAATAAAGACAATGGTAGAGCTCTTAATTTAGGAGTCGTATTACTCAATAAATCAATTAAAACTTATGCAGACCAACGTGAAATGGGTGCATCTATTCGAGCTGTTTCTGAATAACAATTAACCACCAACAAATAAATAAGAGGGCGTGTCAAACATGAACTGATGCGCCCTCTTCGCTTGAATCCCTTATAATCATACATGAAAAAAGTAGTGTGCTTTAATTAAACGAGGATATATCAGTGATGACGAATTTTTGCTTAGGAATAAATGACCATTTTGTTTGGTAATAATATTCATCGCCTGGATGCTCGTTTAAAAGATTCAATTTATATGGGAATAGATCCTTTGCAATTTTTTTTGTTAGAATGTTTTTCTCAAAATCTATGGTTGTGAGTCTCGTTATTATTGGGGTCGAAGGAATATTACGGCTAAAAGATAAGGAGGTTAGCTGATAGTTCCCATTTTGGTATATGAAATTCTTGGAATCTTCTCCATTTTCATTGTAAAACACAACACTTAGATTTTTCCCATTTGCTATGATTTTCATCTTGTAGTTTTCGTTATTGACTAACGAAAACAAATTAAAGCATTCTGAGTTCCAAATATCTGTCTCAAAATGGTCTCCTTTGTTTATGACAAGGATAAATCCTTTCCATTTGAAATATATCCCATCATCTTCCTCCTCGTTTTCTTCATCTTCCTCCTCGTTTTCATCGTCTTCATCCTCGTTTTCATCTTCCTCATCCTCTTCGTATTCATCCTCATCATTAGTTGTCTCCGCATTCCGTAATTTTTCTTTTTCCTCTTCCGTGTACGGACCCTCTATAGAGAGCAGATAATCGGTTTTTCCATCCATATTTACGTCGCACGTGCAGATAATGCCACCATAGATGTATTCTTGTGGAACGAGTGTTACAAAAAGAGAAGTGTCTAGATTACATCTGTTGTGCAAATTTGAATGCTCGTTCTTTTTTATGCCTAAGGAGAACGCGGTATAATCGCATGGATTGAGATCTGTCGATTCTATCATTTTTAGGTCTGAATAAAGTACACTCATGTTGTTGCGTCTTACACACAAGTTACGTTCCCACAACGGAGTTTCTTCACGACCAAATACAACTTTATTTATAAAAGGAGTGATTTCCAAATCTTTTTCGAAAAATCCACTTTTATGGGGATAGTCGCTTCGATTCCATTTAGTTTTTTGTCCTCTGACAGCTATATACATCACATTGCAATAGACAAGTGTGTCAATGCTTTTCAACAACCAATCGGTTTCTCCGTTGAAGTAGCCAGAGATATGTAGGGTCGATCTGTCGTAGTTGCCAGTTACCTTGAAATCAGTCACAGTCTTTTCTCCAAGAATAAAAGAGTCTTTGTCTGCCGCATTGAAAAAATCGTATGGTAGATTTTTCTTTTTCCCTTTAGTTGCGCGTACGGCGCGTACATTAAATCCCCATACTCGACCACATTTTTCAAGATTAGGACGAGGAAATGGAAGGTTATAGGAAGAAGCTGCAGTAAAAGCGTATGCTTCTCCTGCATTCCCCCAGCAATTTGATTTGGAAGCTGTCCAGTAATTAAAAAAGTATGTATTATCGTATGTTTCGACTTTCTCAGCCGGAAAGAAAATGGATTTTCCATTGAATTTTGAGGTGCCTATCATACCAGAGACTTCTTTCCCTTGGTAGTTTTCCACCCATTGCCATCGACAAGACTCGTATAACTCATTAAACTCTGTTAACGTCGGCATTCTCCATTCCTTTCCCCAATTTTCATAAGCTGCATCATCTTTTAATTCGAGCACCTCCTTATTATCATCCGTATTATACTTTTTCATATCAGTGATCTTGGCGAATTTATAATTCTCATTTGAATAATTATCTTTGGATTGGGTCTCTCCCCAAGCAAAGGTATTGCCAATCTCGTATGATTCGGATGCTCCGATATTGTAGGTTGCCCATAACGTACCGCTTTGCAGACCAAGGTCAATATACTCATGCTCGTCCGATTCTTTATTTGAACACCCGAAGCAGGTGACTAAAACAAGTATGCAACATGCTTGAAAAAAGTGAATTAGATATTTGAAACGATAGTTCATGTTGAGTGAATTTTAGTGGATGTTTGAAAAATACGTATTACAGTAAATTTTCTATATATCTTCTTTGTATGTATTTATTAATGCACATATAACTGTGCGGAAATCTTTAATTTTTCTACAAATATATACAAATTCGATTTATTTGTGTATCTTCACATCGTGAATGTGATAAGATACCATGAAACGATTTTTGTGTTTGATAATCTCTATGATTATCCTTTCCGTTTGTTGGGCGGAAACCATAGAATATGCGAGATTTGACCATTTTTCTACTAAAGATGGTCTTTCATCCAATCTTGTTTTTTCTCTTACAAAGGATTCGACGGGCTTCTTGTGGATAGGAACGGATTTCGGACTGGATCGTTTTGATGGGAAGCATTTTAAACATTATCGTAAAAAAGAATACCCTTCATTGCATAGAAATGACATCTATTATGTCTCTCATTTAGACGGAGACCGAATTGTTGTGGGTGGCTTTAGCGGAATGTTTCAGGAATATGATCGTAAGAGAGACCTGTTTCTGGAATTGATGCCCCCTGAAATGGATTCAATGGGCTATTCTCAGATGAAGGGAACGTGCGTTTCTCCCTCGGACGAATATTATGTCTTTTCTAATGAACACGTATTCAAGTATGATGTGGAAAAAGGATGTTTTAATTCACATTTCGCCGCCTATGACTCAATTCAATCATCGTTTTGTTCTTCTTTGTATGTTGATTCAAGAAATCGTTATTGGTTAGGTTCCATTAACCAACTCGTGGTGTATGATGAGTCAGGACATCCATTGTCCTCTTTTGATGAGCAACATGATCATTGCCGACCTGTCACTAATGTGTTGCCGATAGACGGAGACCGAATTGTTGTGACCTTTATGGGCGACAACCTATGGATTTTCTCAAAAGGAGATTTGTCGCAGAAAATCACCCTCCCGTTGCCTTTTAAGAGTGTCTCTAAAATGATTCAGGCGAAAAATGGTCGTTTCTGGTTTGCCACTGACGGCGATGGCTTGTGGTATGCGGATTCGTTAACAATCGGAACAACTTTTAAATCTGTTGTGCCCTATAATGAAACGGCTGATAACATAAAAAAGATTTATGGATTGGTGGAAGGTAATGATGGCTCTATCTGGATCGGTACTCACAATACGGGTCTGTGGAGAGTTCATCCAAATGATGATTATAATATTATCTTTTCTGGTGATTTTGGTTTCCCTCCGTATATGTGCACCTCTTTCTCGGAAGATGAAGAGGGCAATTTGTTGGTAGGTACGGATGGTAATGGACTCTATTCGGTTTCCCCAGATTTGCGACAGATAAAACATTATGAGTTTAAAAATAACAATGTCACAGGTATCTGCTTAGTGCAAAATAATGTGTTAGTCTCCACTTGGGGTGGGGGAATCCAATCATTGAATCTCAAGACGGGAGTCTCGTCGGAAATATCGTATGATACAATCCATCATCCAACGAATATCTTTTTCTATGTTTCTAAATCCAAAGATGGAACGATTTGGGGAAGTGCGGCTAATGATGACTTATATATGAAACGTCCTTCGGAAATGTGGAAGAAATTGGCATTGAAAGTTGATTCTATAAAGGGGTTGAATAGTCAGTGGATTGTCCGTACGTATCAAGGAAAGGACTCTTGCATGTGGATATTGGCTACCAATATGCTATGGTTGTATGATGGGAATCGCGTAAGAGCTATTCGTCCGGAACTGTTTGGAGAGCGATCTCATTCGCCATATTCCATTTTTGATGCGGATTCTGATCCAGAGGGGAATCTGTATGTCTCTACAAACCGAGGTGTTTTACGTTATTCTGCGGATGGAATGCGTCTTGATACATTGTCGTTTCTACCAGAGGATTATTATCGTGTCATAAAATGTGGAGATCAGGGTCGTTGTTGGTTGGCCTCCTATGGTTCGATTCTCTCTTTTGATTCGGAAAAGAAGGAATTGGATTATCTCCCTGGCGGATTCAGAGATTTATTTTACATAAAATCAGGTTACAAAGATTCTAAAGGAAGAATTTGTTTAGGCACATCGTCGGGTTTCTATATGTTTAATCCGATGAAGATGTATCCCGACACTACGATTCAATCTCTTTCATTTTCTGATCTTTATATTGCAAGAAAAAAAGTTCAACCTGGCACATCCGTCTTGAAAGAGGGTGCGTTGTCCGACTTGAAAGAACTAGAGTTGTCGTATGACATGAATGATATTGAAATCGGTATCGACGTGTTGGATTATGCAAAATATAACAAAGTGCAATTGCGGTATCGTGTGCTCGGTTTGCAAGATGAATGGCTTCCTTTGAATGATGTTCGTACGCTATCGTTCAATTATATTCCTACGGGGACATATACCTTGGAGGTGGAAGCCTATCGTTCGAATATGAATTGTGATTATCCAAGTATCTCGATAGATATACGAGTTTTGCCACCTTGGTGGAGAACGTGGTGGTTTCGATCGATTATCTTGCTTCTCTTCTTTATCGGATTGTCCATCTATATCAGAAAGAGAACGCTTCAATTAAAACAAGAAAAGATACGGTTGAAACAAGAGATGGAGCAGCAAACGAAGATGTTGAATCAGACAATGAATGAACGTAAGAAGTTGATTAACGTATTGTCTCATGATTTAAATAATCCATTGTTTTCTGTTATTGGTAAAGGAAATGAAGAGATGACGCATTTGACGCACGACGAGGTGGTGGAGATGATTGAAGACAAATCGGTTTGGGAGGAGAACACCGTGTTGATTGTTGATAAGGATGAAAAGACACAAACGGAGATAAAGAATATGTTGAGTGATTATTTCCATGTGATTGTTGCATCGGATGGAGAGGAGGCTGTGAAGATTGCTGATTTACAGTTGCCTGATATCATTGTGAGTGATATGGATCAGATGGAATTGAGTGTGGCAGAGATGTCGAAACAATTATCTGCATCAGAGCGGACGCGACATATACCAATCTTGTTTATATCGTCGAAAAATGATACGGTGGATCGTTTGTTGGGCTTGTTGTTTGGTGCAATCGACTATGTGACAAAACCATTCAGTCAGTTGGAATTGTTGCTGAAGTTGACCAATATTTTAAAAGTGCGTCAGGAGCATCAGAAGCTTATTATGCAGGCATCTATGTCTATGCGAGTAAAAGAACAGACGATGCAAAATAATGAGGTTGAGAAGAATGAGATTCATCCATTCTTGCAGTCCTTTATGGAGAAGGTGTCTGAGTGTTATAAGGATAATATGATAACGGTAGATGACCTGGCAGGCAAATTGGCTGTCAGTAAGCCGACTTTGACGAGAAAGGTGAAGTCAATGACAGGTAAGACACCGATGGAATGGTTGATGGAGTATCGTTTGAATCGGTCGTTCCAAATTTTACAAGATTCAAATTCAGGTAAGACTATCTCGGAAGTTGCCTACGAGGTTGGTTTTAGTGATCCTTCCTATTTTACAAAGAAATTCAGAGACTACTATGGGTATTTGCCATCACAGATAGAAGGGAGAAGAGAACAATGAAAACTTCTATTTGAGCTTATAGGAAATCAATGCTCACCACAAAAAAGTGAACACTGATTCCCACGAAGCCGATAAAATCAAAACGGTTTATTTTACCATAAGTTTGGTACGATAGTTATTAAACTGTACGATGTAGATTCCCTCTTTTAAAATTTCTTTGTTAAGCGTATAGATATTGGAACCTGAATTAATAAGCAGTTGTTCTACATATATGCATTCTCCTAATAGATTAGTGATCTGCAATCTCTCTATAGAAGGGTGTTCACTTTCTATTTGGATTGTTACGTGTTCTGTCATTGGGTTAGGATAGAGAGATATAAATGAGTGTTTATATGTTGATGATGTTTGTGTACTTTCTCCCATCAAATAGTAACAAGCATTCCTTATCACAGACAAGCCATCTTCTGTAATGTTTCCATACGAACTACTGTTCAATCCTATTTGAATGTATCGGTCATTTATTTTCGTTCCTGCGATGGAACTGCCAGCCTCAATCTCTAAAATGCTCACTTGTTCTTCTCCTTTGATGTTGGCAATGGATGAGATGTTCCCTGTCGCATCGGTGAAAGATTCAGGATTCATATAGGTTAAAGCTTTTGTATTAACTTCGTTCACCATCTTTATTTCATTTCCATTTATAAAGGTGACATCTTTGAACATTGGATGATTTAAGAAACGATTGTCAACTACCACATTTGTTTCCGTTGTGTTGTCTCCGAACCCTGTTGTGGCCCATCCCCATGCGCCATCTGCGTTTTTGTAGCCATGTACCTTCATACTAAGCATTGGTTTAGCTAATCCTTCTAACATTGCCATAATTGGTGCTGTTGATGCAGTTTCTTCGCTGATTACCACCATGTCGAAAGCATTTAGACTGACATCGGAGAGATTGGCATCTATGACCCTCACATATAGGTCGGAACACTCCTTCAGCATAGGGAGAATTTTATCGTTAGCAAAATTGGCATTTGATTCGTCTGTTACATAGGCAATACGCTTCTTTCCATCTGTATTGATGAGTTCGATGGATAATGTCTTCTTTACTATGTTATCACCGCCTACTGTTTCGATTGTCATTGTACCACTCTTTGTTGGTGTTCCGGAGATGGTGATTGTGTTTCCTTTTTTCTCCACGTTCAAACCGGCAATGACGTCACTCGTTTTGATGTCGGTGGCAGTACCTCCGAAAGAGAAGGTGAGGGTCGAAATAGCTTCGTTAGAGAACAGTTCTTGCGTTAGATTTCCAGTTACATCCATGGTGGCTTCTGTTGGTGGTACGATGGTATGGTTGCCGGCTAAGTAGATGTCTGGTTGAGAAATCTTATCCACGCCGTCGCCTATATAGAAACCAAGATGAGGAGGTTGGTTGTAACTTGAGTTTTGCCAAGCAATACCACAACGGTAAACAGCATCGTGCATTAGCGTATAAAGTCTGTATTTACTTTCGATGGTAGTAGTGTATATATAGATATTTGCACCATCGTGAAAGATAACCTCTTCGCGCCAATCACCAAATAGGTCGGCAGACAGACAAGGTGTGTTTTTTGTACCATTACATGCATTTCCTTTGAATGTGATAAGTCGGTTCACTCCATTTCCATTCCATTTGTCACACTTCGTTCCATCGAGCAACTCATCTTGCAAGTCACCATCCCAATAGATGCGGAAGTTTACACTTGGTTTGTTATTTGATATTTGTTTTCCTTTGCAATCAAAGACTCCTGGAGCGGAACTCCACATTTCGAAACCTCTGTATTTGGCATCAATATCAGCAGCCATACCACGACCGTTGTCTGTTCCAGTCTTCTTTCCGTGAATCACCTTGTTGTTTTTTAGATCTCTCATTTCATATCCATAAGGAGAACCAGTGTCTTCGTGCACAAACCAACCTTCAAGTCCGGCACGATCAGGATCCATGTCAGACACATGCATGGCATCACCATGTCCGAATCCTGTTCTGGAGTATGTCTTTCCATCATCATCGATAATGGCTGAGCCAAGAATGATTTCGTCTCTTCCATCGCCATCCACATCAGCTACTGAGACGTTGTGGTTTCCATCTCCATAAGCGTCTTGTCCTTTCTTGTCGGAGTTGTGATACCAACGAAGTACGAGTTTTTTATCTTTGAAATCGTAGGCAGCAAGGGTGGTACGTGTATAATATCCACGACACATTACAACACTTGGATGAACTCCGTCTAGGTAGGCTGTGCAGGCGTTGAAACGATCTACACGGTTACCATAACTGTCGCCCCATGCAGATACGTTACCTCTATCTGGTGTGTATTTCACTGTGTGAATTTCAGCTCCTGTAGCTCCGTCGAAGATGGTTAGATATTCAGGACCAGTCAATACATATCCATTGCCATTGCGGTAGTCTGCATTAGGATTGTCATTCCCCAAAATGATGTTTTTACCTTTTGCATCTTTACTGCCTGGAGCTGTTTTGCAGACCATTTCGCATTTGCCGTTTCCGTCATAGTCATAGACTTGGAATTGAGTATAATGAGCACCTGAGCGAATATTAATACCAAGGTCAATTCTCCAGAGAAAAGTGCCGTCTAATCTGTAACAGTCAATAAGAGTGTTGTCTGTTTTTCCACTCTGAGAGTTGTCCTTTGCATTGTTAGGATACCACTTAACGAAAAGTTCGTATTGCCCGTCTCCATCCACGTCGCCCACACTCATATCATTGGCTGCATAATTGTTGCCAGGTCGTTTGAGTGTAAGTGTTTTGTATTGCTCTCCCCATGGAATAGTTGCTTTTGAAGCCTCTGTTTCCACACCACCTACAACAGCCTTAATTACATATTTTGAATTGGCTGATCCTTTTGTGTCTACATAGTTGGTCTTGGTTGTGATAGGAGCGTCATTAATTTTGGTTCCATCACGATAGATGTTGAATCCAGTGGATTTGTCATCCGTTCCAAGAAATCTCCAACTGATGAAGACCCCATTGTTTACCTTAACAGCTACTACGCCTCTATCAAGGTACTCCATTTGTTTAGTGCCTGCGTAACTATTAATCCCTATTATAATAAAGAAGAATAGAACTACATTGATCTTTAAGAAAAAATGTTTCATGATGTTTTAGTTTTACGGTTCGTGTTATAGTTAGTTGAAAGTTTATTGTGTGTCGAATAAAATTTCTGTGGCTAAAGTATAAATAGCCACTCATGTGGATTTTTAAAATAACTCCAAAAATCGGTAAAATAACTTCAACAGATGATTTCTTCGATGAAAGCGTGCTTTTTGTAAAAAGGCTGTTCTTTATTCGTTGTTGTCTGATTTATCAGAAAGAGGATTGTTCCCAAAGTAGTCTTTGTACTTCCTGCTGAAATAGGAAGGATCGTTAAATCCGACTAAATAGGCAACTTCACTAATGGAATGATTGCCTTCTGATAGAAGGAATTTTGCCATGTTTAAACGATATTCAGACAATAACTCAACAGGTGATTTGTCTATAATAGATTTTAATCGGCGGGTGAGTGTGGACTTGCTCATGCCCAAATCATTGGCGATGTCGTTAAATGAATAGCTGGTGTTTTTATAGTTCTTTTTGATTAAATCTAATAATTGATTTATGAGAGGATTCATCTGATTGTCTTTCTCCTCATTTGTGTAAGAACCTGCTAAAATCTGAATTTGATGGCGTTGTTCTCTTCGTAGGAAGTTGATTGTTTTGATCAATAATTCATCACTATTGAATGGCTTGGAAATAAAGTCAATGGCTCCTTCTGCCAGACCTGTCAAACGAACAGAGGTGTCGGACTTGGCGGAAAGGAATAACAATGGAATGTTGGAGGTGACGTTGTTGCTTGCAATTTGTTTGCACATCTCTATTCCGTTCATGAGTGGCATGTCAACGTCACTGATAATTAGGTCTGGAATGTTTTCCAATGCCTTGTCAAATCCTTTTGCTCCATCGGTGGCCGTGATTACAGAGGCGTATGGAGATAGCATCTCTGCAATGTTCTCCAGCAGTAATTCATCGTCATCGACAATCAATATGGTCTTCCCATCCAATATTTTTTTGTCAATGGAGAACGAGGCATTCTGAATAGACACTTCCTTCGTCTCAGTTGTATCCGTGCTAATTATTTCACTTCCGATTGGCAGAATCAGCCGAATTTTAGTGCCTACGTTTAGTTGGCTTTCGATTTCCATCTTGACACCCATCTTTTGAATGAAATCATGGATAATATGAAAACCTAATCCAAATCCGGCTTCCTGCTCTGTTCCTTTCTGTGATAAGTTTTTTTCTCCTTGTAGAATCTCTTTTATTTTGTCCTCTTTCATGCCGATACCTTCGTCTGTTATCTCTAATAGTATTGCATCTTTTGACTCTGTGGCAGTAAGACGGATCGTTTTTCCTTTTGGTGTAAATTTGATGGCATTGGTGGTAAGATTGCGGACAATGGTGGCTAACATTTTATAGTCTGCCAATGCGTGATGAGCAGTTTGGACATCGGTGGCTAACATGATATCTTTGTTCTGTGCGATGCCGAGTAGGAGGGAGACCACTTCTGAAATGAGTTTTTGTATATCGACGTTCTGTTTCTCGCATTGAAGTTGTTCTTCAGAACTTGCTGCCCATTGAAGTAGATGAATCATCTCTTTTTCGATTTTCTCCGCTTCTTTGCTGACGTTGGTGAGGATGCGTTGAGATTCGGTTGGTTCGTAGATATTCGTCACCAATCGTTTGAGCGTAGAAACAATGGCGAACATAGGATTTTTCAAATCGTGAGCTACTACGGAAACTAGTTGGTCTTTTTGTTTTAATGTGCTGATTAATATATTGTTACGTTCTTGTATGGCACTTTTTTGCTTTTCCAATGTCTGATTAGCTTTAATTAGGTCAATGGTCTGCTCATCCACAAGTTTTTGAAGTTCCTGTTTACGTTTATTAATGCTTCTGATTCGTAGGTAAGCGATGAGTATGACTATCAAGATGAATAATAGAGAGACAAGGAAGATGAATGTCTTCGTTTTCCACCATGGGGCTAACACACTGATGGTGAGAGAAATCTGTTTCTGCTTTTGGAAATCTGGAGTGAATGTACCCAGTTCGATGATGAAATCACCGGCAGGTAGGTGATTAATTGTGATGGCACGTTGACTGCCTAAGTTGGTCCATGTCGTGTCTATGGCTGGAATGCGATAAGCGACGATGGTATTGTCGGTTAGGGTATGATTGACAATGTCGAAAGTGAGTGTACAGTGAGTCTGATTGTGTTTTAGTGTTAACAGTTTTGTTTGGTTTAAAGGTTGAGGCAATAGTTCTTCTCCAACATTGATCTTTTCTCCTTTTATGAATAATTCTGCAAAGGAAAGATAGTCTGTATGATCATTGACATCTACATGGGTGTTTATACAGATGAATCCATCTTTTGATCCAAAAAATAGTTTGCCTGAAGAGGAAAGAAACGCTGCTTTTCTGACAAAGTAGTCTCCAGACATTTTACCACTTGCAAAATGAGTCGTGTATTTTTTGTTTTTATAGTCGATAGAAAGAATGCCATTAGAACCGCTTGTCCATAGAATACCGTTTGAATCCATCACTATAGATGCGTATTCTCCTGATGGAAGAAATGCAAGTTTCTCATGGTTCGTATCGTCCACATCGAACCGATAGACACCTTGATTGCTTACGACAAAATAGTTCCCTTCGTAATCTCTTGTTCCTTGTAAAAATAACAAAGGATTCTGTGATTTGCTCTTTGCTATGTCAGGGAAGGTGGATTTGAAACTGCCAGAATGATTACTCCATATAGTACGAGAGGAGAGGATCCGCAGGGTGTTGTCGGATAGTTGAAGTGTTTGTTCCATCCAAAGGTCTGGTGAGTCTATCATAGATGTGTCCGAGAGTTGTATCCGTTGCCATTGCCCGTCAGACTGACAATAGATACCGTCACCCGCTGTTGATATGTAGATGTCGTTAGTGGAACTCTTTTTTATGTTCTTGGTTCTATTGATCGGTTTGGATAAATTCTCATGCTGAATATCGTTGAATTTGTGTTGATGGGTTATGTATCGTTGTGTTGTGCCTCCCCAAAAACCGATTAGATAGTTGTCGTTATCCTGTTCGATAGTGAGTACATTGTTGGACGATAACCCTGTGGTATTGGTATAATGCTTTTTTACTTGAAATTTATTATCTAACACAAATAGCCCTGATCCATCGGTTCCGTATAATAGATCTCCGTTGCTCATGTCGGCAAAACAACATCCCATTGTTTTAGGAATGCCAACAGAGAGAGAAGAGAAGTAATTGTATTGGATGATGTTTTGTGTGCACCAGACACCTGAATTTTGTGTGGAGACCCAAATGTTATTGCGAGAATCCACAAACAGAGATGTGATTTTTAAAATGGCGTTTTCATCTTCATTAATGGGGATGACCTTTTGAAATTTGAATTGACCATGCTCAAATTCAGTTTTCCATAATCCGGATCCTGAGGTGCCTATCCATATATGTTTGTCTCTGTCTTGTACAATGGCTGAGATGGAACGGAATGGTGTGTTGATTTTGTTGGGCGCATTAATAGTACCATTGTTATTTATTGTAGCCAACCACAGGGACCCTACAGTGGAGCAGAGTAGAATGTGATGATGGTCTATCAACAATAGGTTGTTGATCATTTCATCCATACTGCTTCTAAAATCACAAAGAGGAAGTTTTTCACCTTCTTGGTTAACAACGTAAACACCTTTGTAATCTCCTATCCAATAGCGATTAAATGAATCTTTTCGAATGACTAATACGGTGCTATCTTTTAATTGCCCCAATACTCGTCTGAAAAGAGAGTGCTCTTTGTCATACGAAAAGACCCCATTCCCTGAGGAGAGTAACCCTTCTCCATCAAATTGAATGGAAAATCCAGTTATGTCATATTGAAGTTCTTGTTCGTTGGAGGAAAATGGTATTTGTTTAAAGTTGGAATGGGTTTCATCGTATGAGAATAAAACGAAGTTTGAACCTGCAAAAGAAACCTCTCCATTGGGCAGTATGAAAGCATGATAGATGTCGTTGCGAATCATATTTGGGTTTTGCTCTGCATAATATGTTTTGAATTCTTTTCCATCAAAACGACTGATACCATAATGTGTGGATAACCAAATAAACCCATGGGTGTCTTCGGTTATATCGTGCACATTGTTGCTACTTAATCCATCCTCTGTTGTATAATGGAGAAAGAGTTGGTTGTAGTCCTCCGCAAAGATGTTGGTTGCGAATAGCAGTAATGTTATGATTCTAACGAATCGGTTCATAATCTTTGTTTTGTGTTTCGTGCATACAAATATAAAACGATTGAGGCAAATTGTAATTCTTTGTCAAAAAAAATGCGTCATTCTCTGACGCATTTCTCTGTTTTTATATTCTCTCTCTTAACGCGCAATCACCTTTTCTCCATTAATAATATAGATGCCTTGTGCTAATCCATCAACGGTGTTAATGCCCTCATTTAAACGGATGGTTGCAATCGCTTGTCCCATTTCATTGAATAGGGTGGTGGTGCCTGCCCTCTCAGAACGTATGTAGAGCGTTCCGTCGACTACATAGATGTTGCGCACGACTCTCTCTTCTGTATCGTATGTGGATGTCTCTTCTTCTGTGATACCAAGTAGATAGTGACAAGCGTTTTGTATGAGTCTGACTCCATCTTCTGTTATGTTTGCGAAGGAGCTTCCATTGATACCGATTTGAAGATAGTTTTGTGTGATGTTTGTGTTTGATATGTTGCTACCAGCTTTTGCTTCAAGGATGCAAACTTGATTGTTCTCTCCTTTGATGGTGGCGATTGTGTTGATTTCTCCACTTGAAGAGTTGAAATTTGCAGGATTCATGTAGGTGTATCCTTTGCTGTTGACTCCTGAAAGAAGGTCTAATTCCTTGTTCTCCAGATGAATACCTTTGAAGATGGGATGCTCCTTCATGTTGTCTGCTACCACAAGGGTGGTGGCTGTGGCGTTGTCTCCATAGCCTGTTGAGGCCCAGCTCCATGTTGCGTCGCTGGTTTTGTAGACATGTACTTTCATGTTGAGCATAGGGAGGTCGATGCCTTTGATCTTTGCCATGATAGGCGAGTTGGATGCGGCTACTTCACTGATGATGATCATGTCAAAGAGTGAGAAGTCGATATTGGTTCGCCGTGCATTGAGTTCAATCACAGTGATGCCTTCCATGTTTTTCAATGCGGGCAGTAACACTACATCATTGGCATAGGTGGCAATTGTTGGGTCGGTGATATAGGCAATCCATTTGTCTGTTGTTGATGGGTCTTTGATAAGTGGCGATTCCCCTACAACATAGATGTCGGGTTGCTTGATGTGGTCTACACCATCCCCAATGTAGAACCCAAGGTGGGGTGGTTGGTTATAGGATGTGTTTTGCCATGCCACACCGCAACGATAGACCGCGTCGTGCATTGGCGTGAATAGACGATAATCGGATTCGATGATTGTGGTGTAGATGTAGATTTGACTTGGATTGTTCTCGTTGTAGGTGATTACCTCTTCTCGCCAATCACCGAAGAGGTCGGCTGACAGACATGGATTGCTTTTGGTCCCGTTGATGGAACTTCCTTGTAATGTTATCAAATTAGAAGTACCGTCGCCTGTCCACTTTGTGATGGTAGTGCCATCCAATAATTCGTCTTGAAGGTCTCCGTCCCAATAAATGCGGAAATTGATGGAGGGTTTGTTCTTTGAAATGACATTGCCTTTGCAATCGTATGTTCCGGCACCGCGTGAACTCCAACATTCAAATCCTCTGTGTGATGCATCTATATCGGCAGAGAGTCCACGTCCATTGTCATCGTTTGTGCGTTCTCCAAAAATAACTCTTCCTGTATTCAAATCACGAAGTTCGAACCCATATTCACTATTCTTATCTTCATGAACAAACCATCCCTCCAAACCTGCTCGGTCGGGATCTAAATCTGATACGTGCATGGCATCTCCATGTCCAAATCCTGTTCTGTATTTCAGTTTTCCATCATGGTCGATACAGGCAGAACCATAAATGATTTCGTCGAAACCGTCGTTGTCAACGTCTGCTACACTTAGATTATGAAACCCTTCCCCATAGGCTCCGGCTCCGTCTGTCTTGGATTTGTGTTCCCATCGTTGAACTAATTTGCCATCAATGAAATCGTAAGCTACCAAGTTTGATTGCGTATAATAACCACGACACATCACTACACTCGGATGTACACCATCCAGATAGGCAGTGCATGCTAAAAAACGATCACATCGGTTGCCGTAGTTGTCTCCCCATGTTGATTTGTTACTTACGTTTCCTCGTACGGGATTGTATTCGATTGTATGAATTTCTTCTCCTGTCTCACCACTGAAGATAGTTAGATACTCGGGGCCATCAAGCACATATCCGTTACTGTTTCGATAATCTGCATTGGGATTGTCATTGTTAAGCAACACATATTTCCCTTTGCCATCTTTTGTTCCAGGTGCTGTTTTACAGACCATCTCTGCTTTGCCATCTCCATCGTAGTCGTAGACCTGAAATTGTGTATAGTGTGCTCCTGCACGTATATTGATACCCAAATCGATACGCCATAGGAAAGAACCATCTAGTTGGTAACAATCTATGTAGACATTGCCGGTATAACCGCTTTGGGAGTTATCTTTTGCGTTGGAGGGATCCCATTTGACAAAAAGTTCGTATTGCCCGTCTCCATCTACATCTCCGACACTCATGTCGTTGGGGGTGTATGTATAACTGCCACTGGCGTTAGAACCACCAGCGGGACGTTGAAGATTGAGTGTCTTGTATTGTTGTCCCCATACCTCCACTGCATTCGATGCGCTTGTCTCTGTTCCATTGAGAACAGCCTTGACAACATACTTGGAAGAGGTTGTGCCGTTTTTATCCACATAGTTTGTGCGGGTGGTGATGGGTGTGTCATTCACTTTCGTTCCATCTCGATAGAGGTTGAAACTAATGTTTTCGTCATCGGTGCCTAAATATCTCCAACTGATAAATACTCCATTGGAACTTTTCACCGCAACTACACCGCGATCTAACTGTTCCATTTGCTTGGTGGCACTGAAAAGAGAGAAAGCGCCATTGAAAAGAAGTATAATCAGTAATAAACTTTTAAAATATAATGAGTTCGTGTTTTTTATGATTTTCATGGTTGTTGTGATTTTAATTTCGTAATCCTTTTATTCTGCTTAAATACAGATACAAAATTATCTATACATAGCCAGATTGAATGGTGTTTTTTAATCAAAAGATAGGATTTTGAAATCAATGAGTCGTATAAAGCTACACCTCCGTATTGCGATAGTCACAAGGTAGGTGAATCTCTTTGTACGTTGTATTTTATTTCTTCGTCTGTGTAGGAGAGATTCCAAAATATGATTTGAATCTTTTGCTGAAATAAGATGGATCAGAGAATCCAACCGCATAGGCGATCTCGTTGATGGATAAGCCGTTATTTTCTTTTATTTGTCGCATAGCTTCGTTGAGACGATATTCGCTTAACAGTTCGACTGGCGATTTGCCAACGACTGTTTTGATACGACGGAACATAGTGGATCGACTGACGCAGAGTTCGACGGCCAAATCGTCGACAGACAATTCAGCATTGCTATATCGCTCACGGATTAGATCCATAAAGTGGTTCACAAATGGATCTTCTTTTGGTTGTTGAGTGTTTCCTTCCTCAGAATCGATCTCTGTCGATGCTTCTCGTTGCATGAGTTGTGCAAGTAGGTAAGCACGTTCCTGTTTCCGTAGTTTCAGAATACTGCGCAACTTCGCCATCAATTCCTCTTGACTGAATGGTTTCGGAATATAATCGATGGCACCATTGGTAAGACCGAGCAGACGATCATTCTCGTCGCTTCGACCTGACAAGAATAGTATTGGAATATGAGAGAAGATATCGTCTTTCTGTAATTGCTGACAGAGCTCGATACCATTCATAATTGGCATTTCCACATCACTAAGGATGATGTCCACCTCATTCTCATTTATGATATCCAGAGCTTGTTTTCCATCGTATGCGATAAGCACATTGCAGAAGTCGCTGAGAAGTGTCTTCATGTTTTCGCAGATGAGAGGATTGTCGTCGACCATTAGAAGCGTGTTGCCTGACAATATCTCTTCCGTTTCCTGCTCTCTGTTGGCGATGATGGCAACATTTGGTTTCTCAAAAATGGCAAGGGAGTTCGAACGAGGAATTGTAATAGTGATACGTGTTCCTTCTCCCTCTTTGCTGGTGGCCGAGAAGGTTCCATTGTTGAGTTGGATGTATTTTTTGCAGATTCGTAATCCGAGTCCCGTACCTTTCTCTTGGTCGGTTCCGGAAGTGCTTTCCACTTGTTGATTTTCAGATAGGCGTTTCAAAGCATCTTCCGACATTCCAACGCCTGAGTCCTGAACATATAGAGATATCTGAGTATCGTTTTCAGAAGCGCCTATGGTGATGGTGCCGAATGTCTCTGTGAATTTCACTGCATTGCTTAGCAGATTACGAATGACTGCGCTAATCATACGAGGGTCGACATACGCTTTATGTTGTAGATTCACCTCTTTGTTGCAAGTGATGTTTTTGCGTTTGATCATTCCTGTGGTCAACTGTATGATATCGTCGATGAGCGGATTCAGGTCAACGTCTTGTGGTTTGCAGACAAGATCGTCTTGTTTTGATTGAGCCCAATCGAGCAGTTTCAGCATCTCGCCTTGCAGTGTTTTGGCTGAATCGTGAACATCCACAATCAGTTTGCGCTTGTTCTCTTCTGGCAGGGCTTTCTCCTTTAACAACCAGTTTTCCAAAGCCACAACAATTGCGAACATTGGGTTTTTTAGGTCGTGCCCGATGACAGAGATAAGGCTGTCCTTATCTTTTAATGCGTTCTGTAATTCGATGGTACGAATATTTACTTGTTCGTTCAATTCGTTCTTCATCTCAATAAGTCGACGCATTCTCCATCTGAAAATAGCGATGATGAGAAGAATCAAGGCGATGACCATGAGAGTGCGGAACCACCATGAATTCCACCAAGGAGGAAGCACTTTAATGGTTAACGTAATGTTTTTCTGTTCACAATTCTCGTTGCTTCTATAGGCATTTACTTCTAGAGTGTATGAACCAGAAGGTAAGTGAGAGAATTTTATTTTTCGATCAGAAGGCAATGGCTGCCATTCGTTTTGAAGTCCGATAAGACGATATTGTGCTTTGATGCGGTCGATGGTTGAGAAATCGATCATATCCACATCGATGGTGATGTTTGTCTCACCGTAGTTGAGTTCAATGTTGGACAATTGAGAAAGCGGTTTTTGATTGAGCGGTTTCTCCTGTACATTCACTTTCTTTCCATTGATGTAAAGAGATGAGAAAGAGAGATAAGGAATGATGGTGTCGAAATTAAGTTTGTCAGGATCAATACTGATATAACCACCATTTGTTCCAAAATATATCTTCCCATCATGCGCTTTATAGCCTGATCTTAAGTAGAAGTAGAAGGTAGCTACATCTGTGTAGTTGCCAGGTAGTTTATAGCATGATTTTTCCTCGTAATTGAAATAGAGAATACCGTTATCACCTGCCAACCAGAAATTGTTGTTGTCATCTTGAATGATGGCTCTATAATAGCTTTTTGGTACAAAATCTAATATCTCAGGAGATTTGTTGTCGGGAGAGAAGCGAGCTACGCCTTCACTTGTGGCGGCGTAGAGGTAGCCCTCTTCGTCTGTTGTAATATCGTTGATACTGAATGGATTGGTTCGTTTTGTGGTATTAACATCCTGTGAATAGGGGGTCATAACACCATTCTTTTCTTTCCATAATGAATTGGTGGTCAGAATCCAATGCTCGTTTTGTCTTCCGTTGCAGACGGCGAGTACCCATTTGTTGTTATTATTGGTTGCGGAATCGTGTGGAATGATTCTTTCCCATTGTGAAGAACCCTCTTTTTTATGGTATAATCCATCACCCGAAGAACATGCATAGATGTCTTGTCCGTTGGTGACGCTGATTCCAAAGAAACAAGTGGATGGCGAATTGACACCAGCGAAAGGTTCTTTTTCGTATGCACCTGTGTTCAGATCGCATCTATAGACACCTCCTCCCCATGAAGCTACGTAGCAAATGCCAGATTTTGATTTGCCAATTTCCGATATGTTGTTGTTTGGAAATTTAGCCAGTGATTTAATGATGAATTTGGAATCCACTTTGTACAATCCTCCACCATCCACGCTGACAATCATATTATGTTGGTCATCTTCTGCGAATGAGGTGCAAACTACCAGAGGGAATCCAAACTCCCATGAGCAAGTGATGCCCGATTTGTTTTCTCTCTTGTATCTCCATAA
>JAFRNH010000071.1 GCA_017430235.1 Paludibacteraceae bacterium
CGTCTACATCTGGTGTGTAGGTGATGGTATTGTCTGCATACTCACCTGCGACAGTGTATGTGAATTGCTTTTTGTCGAATCCTTCAATCAATGTGCCGTTTACCAATAATTCTGTCAACAACGAACCGCTTGTTGTGTGGAATTGAATGGTGTAGATGTGATAGTTGTTAGGGAATGTGGCGATGTCAGAACCTGATACCTTCAGTGTCAATAGGTTGGAACTTGCATCGAAGGTGGTGTCTACCTTCGCACCACTGTAGGTAGTATAGCTGACGGTCGCATTCTCGTAGACTACTGATGATAATGTATAGCTGAACTTCGTCTCACGGAAATTCGGAACGGATGAGCCGTTGACCTTCAGAGAGGTTAACAGTGAAGGTGCGCAGAACTGAACGGTGTATGTGTGTACATTCGCACTGTTTTCGTTGTAGTCGCCACCTTTTACCGTGATGGTAAGTGTATGCTTCGTCTCATCGTATGAACTGGTTGCTGTCGCATCTTCATCCTCATTGTATGTGACATTGACGTCAGAGTAACTCTTTTCTACATAGTAGCTATACTGATCTGGGGAGAAGTTCGCAATCTCCTCGCGGTCAATTTTGATGGATGTTAACTGAGAACCATACGAATTGTGGAATTTTATAAAGTATTTATTCGTATTCGTAGTGCTAACATCTCCAGATTTAACAGTGATAATCAAGGTGTTCGATGATTCATCGTAATATTCAGTGGCTGTAGCATCTTCACTAACCGTATAGGTTACGGAAGCATTCTCGTAAGTGCTTTTTACGGAGTAGTTGTAGGTGTTAGGACTGAAATTGGTTACCGAGCTACCATTGATTTTCAATGAAGTAAGCTGATATTCGTAAGGTGCATGGAAGTTGACGACGTAGGTGTGATAATTGCTGCTGTTTTCAGCAAAGTCGCCACCCTTCACTTTCAATGTCACTTTGTAATTCTTCGCATCGGTGGTTGTCTCCACGCTGGCTTCTGCATCCGCTGTATAATTCAACAAGGTTGGGTCGTATGCGTTTGCTATTGTGTATTCATATTTTGAAGGAGAGAATCCTTCAATAGAGGTGCCGTTCACAGAGAGACTGGTGAGTTGGGAACCGTATGAATCGTGGAATGCAATCGTGTAGGTGTTGGTATTGCTTGGATTGTTGGCAAAATCACCACCTTTTACGACAATCACGTAGGTGTTTGTGCTTTCGTTATAAGATGCGGTTGCGGTTGCATCTGCATCTGTTGTGTAGGTGATTTTTGTCTTATCAGGATCATACGTGCTCTTAACGGAGTAGTTGAATACATTTGGAGAGAAGTCACTCACAGCCGAACCGTTCAGTTTCAACGAGGTGAGTCGTGAACCGTAAGAGTCGTGGAACTTTATGTAATAAATCTGTTTGTTCGTTCTGTTTGTAGCAATATCACCACCCGATACGGTGATTGTCAGGGTGTTAGTACTACTATCGTAACTCTCAGCAGCGGTTGCCTCACTATCTATTGTATAGGAGACGATGCCCTCTTGATAGGTGTCGGATACCGTGTAGTAATATTTACTGCTGCTGAAATCGCTTACTGCTTTTCCGTTGATGCTTAGACTTAACATCTTAGAACCATAAGGAGCATGGAAGTTGATGGTGTAAGTCTTCTTGTTGGTTGGATTGTCTGCGATATCACCACCCGACACGATGAGAGTCATCTTGTAATTTGCTTCGTTGTATGACGAGCTAACCGTTGCATCATCATCAGCTGTATAGGTGATGGATGAGGCTGCATAGGTCTCTGCCAAGGTGTAATCATATTTTGACGGACTGAAACCTTCGATTGTGGTTCCATTGTTCTTTAAATCAGTGAGTTGACATCCATACGAATCATGGAATGAGATAGTGTATGTGTGGGTATTCGCACTATTTTGGCTGTAATCGCCACCCTTAACGACCAGCGTGTAGACGTTTTGTGTAGCGTCGAACGAGGTGGTTACGGTTGCATTGTCACTTGCTGTGTAGGTGATCTTTGTTGATCCTTCCGTGTAGGTGTTCTTCACTGAGTATTCATACTTGGTAGAGGAGAAGGCGTTGACGGTGGTTCCATTGATGGCAAGAGCCGTTAGAACAGATCCAAATGGAGCGTGGAATTGGATGGTGTAGGAGTGCGTGTTAGACGTATTCCATGCATAATCGCCACCTTTCACCAAGAGGGTGAGTGTATTGGTGGATGAGTTGTAACTTCTCTCAACGGTTGCATTTGCATCGGCTGTGTAGCTCACCTTGTCTTCGTAGTATGCGTAGGTGTTTACGGTATACTTATAGGTGGAAGGAGAGAAGTTGGTCACCTCGGAGCCGAACACCTTCAAGGAGGAGAGTTGCGAACCGTAAGGTGCGTGATATTGAATCGTGTAGGTGTGACTGTTTGAGCTATTTACATTGTAGTCAGCACCTTTGACGGTCATTGTAAGTTTGTAGTTTTGTGAGTTGTAGTTGTTTGTAACTGTTGCACCCTCGCTTGCTGTGTAGGAGAGTTCGTTCTCGCTGTAGGCACGATCGGTGCTATACGTATAGGTGGAGGAAGAGAAACCAGAGACGGCGGTTCCTCCAATTTTGAGACTTGTTAGTAGTGATTCGTAAGGTTGATGGAATTGGAACGTGTAGGTGTTGCTGTTGCTACTGTAGTTACTTTTGCTTGTAACAGTGATAGTAAGCGTTCTAGTTGTTGCGTTCCAATTTTGAGATGCCTCTGCGCAATCGGATGTTGTGTAGGAGATAGAAGAAGAGACATTCTCGTAGACATCACTCAGTGTGTATGATTTAGTGGATGAACTGAATCCACTGATTTGAGTTCCGTTAATCTTGAAAGAGGTAAGAAGCGCATCACAAGAGGCAGCCTCTTTTTTGAAAGCGATTGTATAAGTGTGTTTGTTGCTGCTTGCACTGTAGTCATCACCCTTCACAGTGATGGTGAGGATACCGCTTTCTTGGTTGAATGATTGTTCGATGGTAGCGAACTTACCGTCACTTTCGCAGGTGACGATTCCCTCCGAATATGATTTATCAGAAGCATCATACGAATATACATCTTTGTTGAATCCAGAGACGGCGGCACCATTGATTTTCAGTGATTTCAGTTTAGAATTGTAAATCATTACAATATCATCTATGTAAAGGACATCCGATGCATCTCCTTTACCTGCGAGGTAGTTGGTGGCGATTGATGCCAGACAGTAGGATGGCCGCTCATCGTTGCTTGCAGGCTTTCTTGTTACAGTACCACCCTCATTTAGAATGGTTAGAGTCTCCCCTTTATAATAAACAGGAATGGATAGTCTCTGCCAATTTGTGTTATATGGGATGTTCATACCTGCTACAGCAATGATTTGTGTCATGTCGGTACCAGGATCCTGCGTATCATAATTACCATGAAAGTTAAAGTAGAAGCGACCTAGTTGTGAGCTGCTTTTGAAAGCAGTTTTCACCCAACCTGTGACGGAGTCTGGACGACCAGTGAACGGAGAGGCATAGCCTGTGCTTCTATGGGTGATATTATGATTGTCTTCGCTAGTAGCGGATGAACTATTACCTTCAATTTGTCCTGTTGTAATCATACCATTGGCGATGATGGAAAGTAGCACTTTCCTAGCTTTTACAGCAGCAGAATAACTACCAGACGTTCCGGGTCTGACATCTGTGGACTTGCTACATTGCGCTGTGCTTGTTACCATGCTACCTAATGAACCTCCGGCAGTAGCATAGGTGTTCCACATCACGGGTTCGTCACCGCCACCTTGTTTTTCCCATTGTTCAAAATCAGAATTTTGTAATTGAAAATAGTCAGCACCCCATGCGGCTGAGCATATAGATAATATAGATATGATGAATAGAACGACTCTCTTCTTCATGATTTAGTTATAGTTTTACACAATTTAACCCACAAAAATACTATTTTTTTTGATTTATGAGGTACTTCGGCGAAACTTATTCATTCGGAACGTTTTATTTATTCGTTGTTTTGAATAAAAATCAGTTCGTAATGGAAAAAAAACATCTTTGATATGAGGACTGAAATGTAAAAAAGGATTCAAATCGACACTTTTTTCAAAATATATTTGGAAAATCAACAAAATCGAATATCTTTGTGGTGTTATTAAACTGAAATGACATTCCGACCGATAATGGAGATTATGGTTGTTGAAAAATTAATCTTTTAGAACTTATATATTATTAGGGATTAGAGGGTGATCGGATTAAATGAAAGTATTGAATTATATTTTTGTTTAATTTAAATGTTGATAAGATGAAGAAAAAAGTTTATGCTATTTGCTTCTCTATTTATTTGTACGATGGTTAGTGCATCAAATGTAGAGAAGATTCAGTTCGCCAATTCAGGCGATTTCTCATTAGGACTTATGGCAGGTATTCCACCGAATGCAACGAGCATACTGTTCATCTCGACAGATGTAATGGTAGGCTTGAAGGATGTTTTTTTTCACAAAAAAACTTGGAGACGATAGAACTGTCGATTTAGGAGCATTGGCAGTTTTTGATATTAGAACTTATATTTTAGGGTGTAGAGAAGGATCGGATTAAATGGAAGTATAGAAAATTATATTTTTGTTTAATTTAAATATTGTTGAATATGAAAAAGATTATGTTATTAGTTGCCTCTCTGTTTATCTATGCAGGGGCGAGTGCATCAAATGTAGAGAAGATTCAGTTCGCCAATTCGGGCGATTTCTCTTTAGGCCTTATGGCAGGTATTCCACCGCATATGGGAGATATGCCGTTCGTCTCGATAGATGGGATGGTAGGTTTGAAGGATGGATTTATTCACACCAATAAATTTGGAGACAATGGAGCAGTCGATTTAGGTGTGTTGGCAGGATTTCAAACGTTTAATGATGGAGATTACTGGACATTGCCGATTGTGGCACGAGGAAGTTTTCACTTTGAGTTCGTGAAAAATCTGGATCTTTATGCCGGTATTTTGAGCGGAGTAGAGTTGTATCATTGGTCTTATGAGGAAATGTATTTGGATGAGTCTGGTTCTAACGAACTCATTGTAGGTGAAACCAGAAAAGGTACAGATATAAAATTTGTATATGGAACCTATTGGGGAGCCAAATGGCACTTTACGGAGCATTTTGGATTGAAGGTAGAGTTTACCAAAGATTGGAAGCCATACAGAAACCAATTAAGAGAACATAAAGGTGCTTTGCCTTGGTTTGCTGGAGGTTTGTCATTTAAATTCTAATTCATAAGTATTAGGCGGATTCTATAAATTCATTTTGTGGGATTTTGTCCTATAGGGACGTGGTGTGCCGTGTCCGTTGAGGGTTTTCACCTCAAACAAATGATATTAGAACTTATATTTTAGGGATTAGAGGGTGATCGGATTAAATGGAAGTATAGAAAATTATATTTTTGTTTAATTTAAATATTGTTGAATATGAAAAAGATTATGTTATTAGTTGCCTCTCTGTTTATCTATGCAGGGGCGAGTGCATCAAATGTAGAGAAGATTCAGTTTGCCAATTCGGGCGATTTCTCTTTAGGCCTTATGGCAGGTATTCCACCGTATGTAGGGGATATGCCATTTATCTCGATAGATGGAATGGTAGGCTTGAAGGATGGATTTATACACACCAAAAATTTTGGAGACAATGGAGCGGTTGATTTAGGTTTGTTGGCAGGATTTAACGCGTTTAATGATGGAGATTATTGGTCCTTGCCGATTGTAGCACGAGGAAGTTTTCACTTTGAGTTTGTGAAAAATTTGGATGTCTATGCTGGTATTATGAGTGGAGTAGAGTTGTATCATTGGTCTTATAATGATTTTTTAGAACCAGCCACGACGAAAATGATAAAAGATACAGAAACTAATTTTGTCTTTGGAAACTATATTGGAGCCAAGTGGCATTTTACAGAACATTTTGGATTGAAAGTAGAGTTTGCCAGAGATTGGGTTGGTGCGAGTCGTGGCAGAGGTGTCGATAATGGTGTTATTCCTTGGTTTGCAGGAGGATTGTCATTTAAATTCTAATTCAGATTATTGAATAAATTCGAGGGGGTGTATCAGTGGATATGCCCCTTTGGTTTTTTGTTATTGGGTGGTTATATTTCTGTCCGCAGGACACTCTATATATGTTATGGGTCGCTACGCGAGAAATCTTACAAATCTGTTCAAATCTTACAAATCTTTTTTATGGCAACTCATATTTGATGGATTTGTAAAGATTTGAAGGATTTCTGTCCGCAGGACACTCCTTTGTCTCAATGCGTTCTCTTGTAGTATGTATGTTGATTCCTTTCTGTGTTATGCGATTTGTCAGAGCGTACAAATTTTCGATTCAATCGAAAATTTGTACCAATATATCATAAATCTTTGTAAGATAACAAATTACCATTGGATGTAGAGAAAGAATTGTTACCGCAATAGATGACGGAAAGGTGTTCTGTATCCGATTGAGACAATTGAGCCCAGTAGGTAAGGCCTTTGAAGTAATCGGGAGACAAAGTCATTCCCGATTTGATTTCGTAAGCAGATTGGGTGTTCTCTTGGGAGTGAATGAGATCAATTTCGTTTCCTTTATTATCGCGCCAGAAACTTAAATTAGGTTCGTCACCTGAGTTATAGGCACGTTTAACAAATTCGTTAATGATATAATTTTCGAATAGGTTACCTCGTAGGTAGTGGTTATGAAGTTGAGAAGGTTCTTTGATTCCCAGTAGGTTGCAAGCAAGTCCTGTATCGAAGAAGTAAAGTTTGGGTGATTTAACAAGTCTTTTGTTAAAGTTTTTATGGTCAGGACGAAGCAGGTGGATGATATAGCTGGTTTCGAGAACGGAGAGCCATGACTGGGCGGTAGAGACAGCAATGCCGCAGTCGTTTGCTAAAGAGGACATATTTAGAAGTTGACCGATTCGTCCAGCGCACAATTTAAGGAATCTAATAAACAGACTAAGGTCGCCGATGTTTTTTAGTTGACGAACGTCTCGTTCAACGTATGTTTGTATATAATTAGGGTAGTAATCGGTTGGAGGAATGGTAACGTCATACAGTCTGGGGTAGGATCCGTAAAAGATTTCGTGATCGATATCCGCAGGAAGAAGAGAGGCCATTTTGAGTTCGGTACGAGAGAATGGGAGGAGTTTCAGTATAGCGACACGTCCAGCCAAGGATTGAGTAATTTGTTGCATTAGCAAAAAATTTTGGGAACCAGAAAGTATGTACATTCCTGGTTTATTTATCTCGTCGACATGAGTTTGAAGATAAGAGAAAAGGTTGGGAACACGTTGAGCCTCGTCGATAATTACTTTGTTGGAGTAGGTGAGTATGAAGTTACGAGGGTCGTTGATAGCAAATTCACGGATGTCGGGTGTTTCCAAGGAGACGTAGGAATAGTCGGGGAAGATATTGCGTAGGAGTGTAGTTTTCCCAGATTGTCTAGGACCCGTTACGGAGACGATAGGGAAAAGGGAGATAAGTTCCTTTACTTTCTTAGTTAGTATTCTGTCAATCATAAAGTTATAGTTTTATTGAACAAAAGTAGTACAAATTTTCGATTGAATCGAAAATTTGTACCAATATTTAAAAAGAATTTCGGGATAGCCTATAAATACGTTGTTTGAGAAGGGAAAGATCCATTAGGAATGAGATAAGGAAAGCAGGAAGATGGGATAGAAAAACGAGTGGGATAAAAACAAAAATTGTGAATTATTATTTTTGTTTTATATTTGCATTGAAGATATTTCAACTTTGGTTGATGAATCTTCAAGAACCGAAGGCGAGAGCTTGGATTGCAGTTCCTTGAGGCAGCCTCGGTTTTTTATTTGAGACTGTTCCTGTTGATGCAAAATCACAAAATATGAAATCCGAGAAATCTCACAAATCTGTTCAAATCATACAAATCTCTCTTAAAACAACTCATATTTGTTAGATTTGTAAAGATTTGTAGGATTTCTGTCCGAAGGACACTCTCTATATGTTATGGGTCGCTACGCGAGAAATCTTACAAATCTGTTCAAAATCATCCAAATCTCTTTTAACGCAACTCATATTTGTTAGATTTGTAAAGATTTGTAAGATTTCTGTCCGAAGGACACTCCTTTGTCTCAATGCGTTCTCTTTTCCACAACGGACGCGCCACGCCACGTCCCTATGGCGTAAGATTCTACGGAACGAATGCAATTATATTTCTAAAATGTTATATATATGTGTGATTTTAGAAATGAATTATTTCTCATCCTTCTTTACCCAATTAAGCCACCAATAACAAACCAAAGGAATGACTATCGCTTCCAACAAAAATCCTGGAGCCATATTATTGATAAGTCCACCCAACAATGTTTCTATTACCATCACTCCTACGGTCAATTTCCAGTAACGTCTCAAAAAGAAGGGTACGATAAAGGATGTGATAGCTAAAACGGGAAGAACAATAAAGAATAAAACGAATGTTCCTTCCCTATGATAATCGCCTGCCAGGCTGTGTACCAAGAAACTTATAATGAAAAAGAATATTGCTATAGGTAATGCTTTGAGATAATCTTTTGTCATGATGCCATTGAATTTTTATGAATGAATAATGATACAAAAATAGAAAAATTATAGGATGAAGCAAGTGAACGCGGCACGCCACGTCCATACATTTTATTCTCTAAACTCACTGATATAATGATAAGCATACCCCTCAACCGTGTCGAACACTAGCACATGATGAAGCGGTGTCCTCGTACAATGGTAATAGACAAGATGATTTTCTGGCGCAGCTTTCCATTCTGCAAAGTGATTGAAATCGGTACCCTCTTTAAGTTGAAAATTATCTATGGCATACTCTCTGTTACACGGTATGAGTGTGATGTCAGGCTCTATCTCTACGAATTCACAAATGTGTGCCATCAACGCCGTCTCCACCGTGGATGGGGTGGCTTTATACCTAAACCAATACTGGTAGCTAAAGCCGTTGTCGCATTTCATGCCAACACATGCGGTATCGGCTAATTCGGGGTAGAGAGAAGAGATTTGAGCGTCTATTTCCTTTCCTCCGTTGATGATCAGTTCCTTCATCTCCTTTTTTATTCTCTTGCAGGAGGTGCTGGTGAATAGGAGCGCCCATCCCATGCTGCATAGGATCATAAGGGGGATAAGGGTGCTGGTTTGTGTTTTGTGGGGTGTCATGTTTTTTTGTTTAAATATTTTCTGTTCAAGTGGGGTACAAATTGTACCCTAGTCGAGTTCGTGAAATTTATTATTAAATATGAATAATAGACAATCAGTTGTACCCAAAATGGGTACGACTGATGCTCCTGATCACGATTGTAAATTACAATTTTATTCCTAAATTTGCAATACAAAGAGACATTTCACTATTAAAATTACGATAAACAGAATGTATATTATGAAGAAATATTTATTTTTCTTGCTGCTTATTTCCTTCTGCTCATGCGGAGGGAAGCAAGACAACGTTGATGTTACAAAAGAGGATACAATTCCGGATGATTTGGTTGATTCTGTCGCTGAATGGGTGGCGAGTGAGGTCCTTCTTTCTGAAAAGGAAGAATACCCGTCTGTCACAGAGACTCCTCCCGTCCCTGTGGAAGATTACAAAGTGGATTACGATAGCTATCCATCGGAAACACCCAAATCTGTCTTCCTGATAGATGAATTCCATGGCAAATACGGACCGACATCCTTACAACCACTCGATGCAGCACTCAATACCTTCGATAAATTGCCTGAATTTACCGATAGTACCATTGCTGAGATAGAACAATTTTATGATAATCTGGACGAAAGTGGTAATACTGGGGATATGGTTTTATCTGCTAATGTTAAACGTAACCTTGCGTTTTACAAGACCATAAGAGAATATTCTGAGATAGTTGAACTGAAAGATGCACAGTCCATACACGAACTAATTGCTGCTGAATATGCAAAGTGGAATCTGTTGGCTGATCAGGTGGAGCGCTTAGGTATTGATATTGCTTATCTGACCTATTTTGAAGGATCCATGAGCGGACCCGTGAGCTCCAATTTGATAGCCTCTATTCAGGAGATTGGTTTTTATAATGCTAACGTGTTGAAATGCCGACTGAAACGTGATAGTTACCACTTGAAAGAGGGAATCCCTGAAAAAATTGCTGCCGAGGCTCTGTGTAAGACGATCGACCTGAATCTTAAACAGTTAAACCGCCCTGATCTTTATGAGGGAGAGGCGAGAACGGAATACGAGAATTTATTAAAAGATACCGAATCAGACCGAAAAGGACTTGAGGAACTGATAGAGGAGTGGCTTGCCATCCGTTATGCCATAAGCGAAAAGGTGGATGGCGATACCTACAGACCGTATATTGGTTCGACTGGTGTGCTACTTATAAATATGGCAGCTGAAATCAATATGTAGGTTAAAGACGGTTCTTTTGGAAATCTCTAATTGTTCGCCCTGCAAGGGCATCAATCGTTTATAGGATTCAACCGCATCCTCGATAAGATTCGTTTTATTCAACATTCGATTCTGCTTCTTCCACTTCCTTCTTCTGCTCCTCCTCCAACTTCTGTTGCTCTTTGGCAATTCGTTGATAGAAGAATGAGGAGACTAAAAGCAGTATACCTAAGGAGACAAAGACTATCGTCTTTGCGAGAGTGTCCAGATGTCTCAGATCGTAGAAGAAGAGTTTGAGAATAGTTACTCCGAACAAAATGAAACCATCGATGCGAAGGTGCTTCATCTGCTTAAACAATCCGAAGTAGATGAGGAACATCGAACAACATCCCCAGAAGATGGACAAGGCCAACTTGTAGGATTCTTCGTAGTGCATTATGTCGAAGATGTTGAAGAGTTCACACGTTCCGATGATCAATCCGGCAATCACTAAAAAGGTGTCATAGCAGACCTTTTTATCGGTCTCTTTCATTCCAAATTTACAATAAGGAGAATTGCGGTAATAGACAAATACGGCAAAGGCTCCTGCCACCACAGCAACTGACAAATAACGGATGAACAAATAGTGACCAAGGGAGATGTATTGTTCTTTCATGCCTGAGAGCACATATCCCCTTATTTGACTCAAATGATGTAATCCAACCAGTAAGAACAGTATTACTGCTATAATCATCAGTATGAAATCAAACTTGGCCAGTGCCTTGAGATTGTTCTTGGAGGCAAGGAACGTGGTGAGTGCAAGTGCACCTACTGCAAAATCAATCGAATAAATTAATGGGAATTTGTCGCAGACATGAGTGATAATTCTTATTGCTAATAATAAAACCAGTATTGAAATTGTACATTGTAACACACCTGCTAATTTCTTGGAATAGGAGGTTTCATACTGTTTGTTGATCCATAAGGCGGCAAAGAAGCCTGCAATAAAGAAGATGGATGCCAGAATCGTCAGCCCAGTTAGTTCTTTTTCTGTAGATGATAGCGGGATTGCCCATATTGTTAACAGTATGAACAGAAGTGGTAACAGAGATTTTTCGTAAATCGGTTGCTTGAAATAGCGCGCCACAAATAAAAAGGCTACCACCTCGGTTGTCCATAGGAAGACCAAATTGTTGGCTGGAATATCCAAATAAGGATAACAGATGACAAAGCAGCTGAATGCAATGGCATAGATCCAGAGACCACGAATGATGTAAGAGAAAAAGGTCGTTGTCTCACTCTCCTTGCCAGGAATCATTCTGTCGATAATGACAATGGCTGCCAATGCTAGAACATAAGCTACTGATGATGGAATCACATCCCTCATGAATAGGGCAGTCGTTAATCCGGCATTGTAATCATTGATGGTTGATAATGCAAGGATAATGAAACATAGGGAGGTCAGTGCAATCAAACCATAGGTGATTGCCTCTAAGAATGGGTTCTCCTTCTTTCTTGCGAAGTAGAAGGCTATGGCACATTCCAATGCTAAAAGAATATTTATTCCTGGTTGTGAGAAATGAACGAAGAAGGAGAGCGTCAGTACGAAGATGAAGACGACACTGAAAATTTTCGTTTTCTTTGTAGTCGTCGAATCGTTCTCTGAGGATGGATAATAATTGTCGATAAATACGAATGCGGCTGATGCGAATAGGGAGATCACGGTTGTCACCCATGGTAACACCACACCTTGTTCTGCATGAGGATGGGCATCCCAGACGCTTCTCCATTCGGCAAACAAGGTTGCCAACCACGTCAATGGTCGGAAGGCTGCTCCACTAGGGTTGCCCCAGTCTGCCATCAGACTCACCAAGGCGATGAGTAGTATAGGGTAGGCCATGTTCTCGTAAAACGCTTTCTGTTTCGACCTTCCCACCCAGAAGAGTGCCAGCGCTTCCATCATCCAGAATATCGTAATCCAGTGTCCACTCGTTCCAATGGCTATGGCTATGGTGATGAAGAGTATACCCAACGCCAATATCAATCGTTGTAATGCCTTGTCGACCAACTGCTTCTTGTGGAGCAAGAAAAAGACACCGCAATGAATCACTGCGTTGATGATGGCAAAGACAGGCAATGAAATAACCATCTCTTCATGGTTATGAATCAAGTGATAACCTATGGCAAAGAACAAGAACGAATTGGACAGTAGGAAGATGATATCGAACCGAACAAATTCAAAATCCTTCTTCACCTTATAGTACAACGTTGAAAAATAGAAGATGGCAAAGAATGCAAAGATCAATGCCAACACACTATAACATTCGGATAGCGTATCCCATGATTTGAGACGATAAGAAATTACCACGACCAACCATGTGGAGACAAATGTGAGGGCAAAGAGTTTCTGCCAATACTTCCTTATGGAAACAACCAAAATACCAGCATCTATCAGTGCGATATACGCCCATAAGGAGAGGACGGAACCTGTGCCATCGCTCAGCAAGACGGGTATGACATAGGCGCCCACTTGTCCGATAATCGCAACGATCTCCATATCATACCACCACGCAGTAAAGACGGAGAAGGCTGTGATTAAAACCATAAGGACGAAGGCAAATGGTTTCGGTATCAAATCGTAGAATCCGTAGGCGAAAAAGGTCATGAAATAAAGGATGGCCGATGATCCACTCGATAGGATGGCACTGAATTTCTTATAATCTTTTTTGAGTTTCAGCGCCACGCCTTGCAGTACCAAACCAAAAACAGTGCCGATGATGATTCGAACCGCCGGACTCAACATCTCATGGTCGATTGCATATTTACCACCGATGCCTACACCGATCAATAAGATCAATATACCCAGTTTGCTGATGAGATTCTCTCCAATGAATTTCTCCCAATCCACAGTTGGGAATAGATCTTTGGTGGCGGATTCTGCTTTTTTCTTCTGAGCTGTTGGCTGCACAACTTTGGGTTGCTCTTCCTGTTGAACTTCTGTTTGCTCTATCGGTTGAACTTCAGGTTGCACTATCGGCTGTTCCTTTGTTTGTTCAATCGGTTGCTCGTTCAGTTGTTCATTTAGTAGTTCCTCATGAGTCTCCTCCGTTTTGTCAGAGACGATAGGTTCGGCTATCTGTTCTTCACTTGTGTCAATCAGCGTATCCTGTTCCTCATTTGCCAAGAAAGCGGCAGATTGAGGTGCCGTTTCGCTTTCACTTTTTGTTTCTTCTGTTTCGAAATGCTCAATAAAAGGCGTTTCTTGTGGTGTCTCTACATATTCTTTGCAATTCTCTTTCAAAAGATTCATTTGCTCTTGCAGTTGCGTTAAGCGAGAAAGCAAGTTCGTTTCTTCTTCTGTTAATGATTGGAAAAGACGAGTTAAGTTAGGAATAGTCCAGTTCAACTCTTTTTTTAGTTCATCCATACGAGTAGAGATGGATTGTTGCTCTTTTTTTAAGCAAGTAAGTTCCTCTTCTAACCGAGTTATTTCTTTTGTTATGTCCTCCATATATGTGTTGATGTTGTATTATATTGTGGCGAATATAGTCAATTTTTTAGAAAATGACTAATTGTTGGGGTTTATTGTGAATGGTTGAATCCAAAACAATAGATTGGATCACCATAAAAAAAGAATGCCTCGCGAAATGCAAGACATTCTATTTATTTTACAGGAGACGCGGCACGCCACGTCTACAAGGATAAAATCCTACGAAAAGGATGATAAGGATTTACCTTATTTGAATATAATTTCCGCCACATTAGCATTGGAGGTGATGAGGGAGCCATCTTTGAGACTCAGTCTCGGAGAGTAGTTGAAGGCCTTTCCGTCGTTTGTCTCCACGCGAATGTTGATGTTGGAATGAGTATCGCTCGCATTGCATCGGATTAGGTAGGCAGTGTTAGGCTGTCCTTCGAATAGGATTTTGCCATCGTTTTCATCCTGTCCGTTCAATAGCATGTCGAAGGTGAGTTCGTTGATGGTTACTTTGGCGCTATCGAATTTTGCGATGATAAGATAAACCTCTTCGCCGTTTGCTTTGAGAGAGAAATCCTCTTTTTGTGCGATCTCAGGGAATACATGAGCCGCTTTTATATAGTTGTTGGAGGATTTTAATCTCGCATAATCTGCATAATAACCCATGAATCTGACGCCTAAGATATTATCTTTGTCGAGGGCATTCACCTTTTTCGGTGTTTTCGGAGCATCAGGTTGAGCAGTCTGATCCTCGGCAACGGCAGGTTCTGCGCACGTTACGTTCGCATTTACACTATCTGAATCTTGTGAGGCTACGTTTTCTGTATTTTCATTGTTGTTTTCATTCTTTGGCGCTTGTGTCTCACATGCACACATTGCTATCATAAGCAGGCCGTAAAAAATTTTCCTCTTCATGCGATTTTATTATTTAGGTTATGCAATTACTATGCTTTATTATTTCTATGTTTGGTCTTGTTCAGATGGTTTCTTTTGAATAAAATGGGTAAAAAGACGCTTCAAAATATCCATCTTTTCGCAAATATAATAAAATTTGATTAAAAGAGAAATAATATGCAAGATAAATGATTCTTTCGTTAGGTTGGAAGGCAATCTGTTTGGGTAGGGGTGTGGGATAGGGATGCATGGTAGAGACGCAATGCATTGCGTCTCTACGGCCGTGCGTCTCTATGCATATTTATTTATTCAACACCTGTTCAATAACCTGTGGAAAATATTGATATTCAAGTTCATGTACATTGTGTGCAACATCCTCTGGCGTATCGGTTGGTTTCACTTCGCATTTAGCTTGAAAGATGGTAGCGCCCTCGTCGAGGTTCTCGTTTACATAGTGAATGGTGATACCACTCTCTTTATCTTTGTCGTTTACCACAGCTTCGTGAACATGCATTCCATACATACCCTTTCCGCCATGTTTAGGAAGAAGAGCAGGGTGGATGTTGATGATTTTGTTAGGGAATGCCTTAACGATATCTTCTGTCACTCTCAAAAGGAAACCAGCCAAGACAATTAAGTCAGGCTTTTCACTTTTCAAATATTTTAGTATTTCGCCACTTTTCCACTCCTCTTTTGTGAAATATTTGAAGGGTACACCCAGTTTTTGAGCTCTCACCTTTACGTAGGCATCTTCCTTGTTACACAGAATACAAGGGAACGTAACTTCTTTGTTTTTAGAAAAATAGGTGATGATATTCTCTGCATTAGAGCCTGATCCGGAGGCAAATAATATTATTTTTTTCATACTCTTTTTGTATATAATTGAAAATCAGTTGAATACGCAATTATTAAAATGTTAAAATAAGTTAATTTAATGCACAATATTTTTAAAGTGTGCAGTTTGGACAAAATTTCCTTGGTAAATATTACTCTATCTCACCAAAAATTTGTTCCTTTGCACCGCAAAATTAAAAAATTGCATTTAAATTATTAACTAAAATTTAAGATTATGTCAGACGTAGCAACAAGAGTAAAAGAAGTTATCGTTGAGAAATTGGGTGTTCCTGAATCAGAAGTAACTCCAGAAGCAAGTTTCACAAACGATCTAGGAGCAGATTCTTTGGACACTGTAGAGTTGATCATGGAGTTCGAGAAAGCATTTGGTGTTGAGATTTCAGATGAACAAGCTCAAAAGATATCTACTGTCGGAGAAGCTATTGCACACATTGAAAACAGCTTAAAATAGTAGCTTTTATTTATGAGATTACGAAGAGTTGTTGTAAC
>JAFRNH010000072.1 GCA_017430235.1 Paludibacteraceae bacterium
ATTTATTCTTTTTATTTTCCTCTTTCGGCCATTAGTAATTGAATCTCATCTTCATTGATTCCCACCATGGCTTCTCCAAGGTCATCACTTAACTCTGCAAGAATCTTTGGATTGTTATAGTTGGTGACTGCCTTAACAATAGCTTGAGCTCTCTTCTCTGGATTGCCGCTCTTGAAGATACCGCTACCTACGAAGACACCTTCAGCACCAAGTTGCATCATCAGCGCTGCGTCGGCTGGTGTTGCCACACCACCTGCAGCAAAGTTTACTACTGGCAACTTACCGTTGTCGTGTACGTATTGAACAAGGTCGAAAGGTACGCGTAGTTGCTTTGCTGCCTCGTATAGCTCATCCACACTCATTGAGGTGAGTCGACGGATTTCACTTTGCATCAAACGCATGTGACGAACTGCTTGCACTACATCACCAGTTCCAGGTTCTCCCTTCGTACGAATCATGGTTGCACCTTCGTTGATTCTGCGCAATGCCTCTCCCAAATCTTTGGCTCCGCAGACAAATGGAACTTGGAACTTGCGTTTGTCTATGTGATAGATATCATCAGCAGGTGATAACACCTCGCTTTCATCAATATAATCAATCTCAATGGCCTCCAATATCTGTGCCTCTGCGAAATGTCCGATTCTACATTTAGCCATAACAGGTATGCTGACTGCCTCTTGGATTCCTTTGATCATCTTTGGGTCACTCATTCTGCTGACACCTCCAGCTCTACGAATATCGGCTGGGATACGTTCTAGTGCCATTACTGCACATGCTCCAGCTGCCTCAGCTATGCGAGCTTGCTCGGGTGTTGTTACATCCATTATTACGCCACCTTTTAACATCTGTGCAAGGTTGCGATTTAGTTCGGTTCTGTCTTCCATATCTTTTTACTTGTTTTTTAATTTTGTTGCAAAGGAAAAAACAAAAACCGAAAAGGTAAAATAATTGTTCCGAAATGGTAAAATATTATACTGCTATTTATAAATTGGATGGGTGTGATTGACGGTAGGCAGAGGCAGAAACGCCTTCGTGGGCGCGAAAGAATTTGCAGAAGATGACTTGTGATGAGAATCCTAATTTTTCTGCGATCTCTTGGATGTTCAGTCTTGATGTGTCGAGTAGGATTTTTGCCTTTTGCATGAGGTAGTCGGCTATGACATCTTTGGGAGATTTGCCCACTAGTTTATTGGTTATTTGAGAAAGGTAACGAGGGGTGATAGCCAGTTTTTCGGCATAGAAGGTTACGTCGTGAGCTTCGTGATAGTGGTCGGTAATCAAGGAGAGCAGTTGGTTGTAGAGGTCGGCGGCACGAAGGTTATGGTCTTTGCTTTTGATGGCGTAGACTACTTGACTGTGCATGTATTCATGCGCTTTTGTGATGGCTGTTGGTACGTCGTCGCCCAAGCCCAATCGGGTGGCGATGGCGGAGGATAGGGCGCCTCCGACGCCATGTCTTTGCCAACCTTCGATGTTGTAGGAGGAGACAAAATGTTTGTGTTTTTTTCCGTACAAAAGGGCGGTCACTCTTCCTTCTGTGTGCATACCTCCGCGCAGGAAGATCCATTCCACTCCCATGTTGTTTAGTTTTTGGGCGGCACGGACCATATCATCGTCTGTTTGGATTTTCTCAGCAAGGATTAGTTCGGCTTCGTTGCATCGAATAATCAGTAGTTGGGTGATTGGCAGGATGTATTGGGTAAAAGAGTGGATAGCTTCATCGGTCATCATACGATTGCCATGGGAGGAGAGGATGCCGGGGTCGCAGACGATTTTAGGGCATCCAACGATTTCCGTTCGAAGTTGGCGGATGGTGGGTGCATCGCCCATGATACCTAATTTTATGGCTTTAGGATGAAAATTGTCGATGACAGAGTGCACTTGACCAATCACAATATCAGATGGCAGGTGTAACAATGTATGCACACCAGATTGGTTTTGAACGGTGACGGATGAGATGGCCGTCACCGCGTATCCACCTAAGTCGGTGATGGTTTTAATATCAGCCTGAATCCCCGCTCCGCTAGTATTATCGGAGCCGGTTATGCTGAGTATCGGAATGATTGAATTCATTTTGCAGGTTCACCAATAGGTCTGGCAACGCCAAGAATACTTTTGTAATATTTAGGATTTTTATTCAATCTGATGGTTTTGCTGCCTCTCCATTGCTCAAGGAAAGAAAATTTGTATCCTACACCACCCTCATAAACAATACCCGCATGTCCATAATTATGATTCTTAGATTCGAATGAAATGATATCACCAGCCTTTAATTCAAGATCAGGAGTCCAGTCTATTTGCACAAACAACTTAGGATATTCTCTTGCAGCATTAATATATATCATATTGGCATTACCAAGAGCTTTGTTACGGATGTTTTGTTTATACAACATATCGATATAATATTTTGCAAGTTCAACATCCTGAGTGCCTGTACCACCACCATACTCCTTTGCAGTGGTTCCCTTTAATTCCTTCAAAGAAGTTTGCATTACATGTTTAAGATCGTCCGATTGTTCATATCCGGAATTTGATGAACTTGATGAACTTGACGAATTTGATGAACTTGATGGTTTGGTTATTTGTTTAGAATAATCTAATTGTGGTTTTTGTTGGTAAGATGGAACGTCATTAGGTCCGGAGATAATGGTATTGAAACTAATGCCCAAAACAAAAATAACGACTAAAAAAAGACACTTCTTCATGATTTTCCCTTTCTTTTATGGCGGGTTAATTCATTTCGATTGTAGGGACGTGGCGTGCCGCGTCCAACCAACAAACAGCAAGCTACCGAAACAATTCAATCGTTTATTAACCCATAGTTTATACTAGTTTTTGTTAGCAAATATATAGAACTCACCTTAATGATAGCAAAATAATGTTACAAATTTTTACAACCAAAGCAAACATCTTCCTGCCATTGGGAAGGTCACTTTTTCTCTATCATGCCACATTTCTTCAATATATCCAGCATACGGTCCTCTTCTACTCGTCGCATGCCGTCCTTCGTGGGCTGTTTTTTATATTCTTCGACAAGATATTTTATCAACAACTTCCATTTTCCCGTTGCTCGGACATACTTGCCATTCAGTTCCATTGCTGCGAAAGAACCATCTATGTTGCGGCAGATACTCAACACATCATACCCATATCCTTCTTTAACAAGTATTAATTGGCAATCCACATCAATTCCCATGAATCTGGGAATCACCTCCTGTTCCAGTTTAGACGCTTCTTCTATCAATACAGACACACAGCTATCCGAATAAATGTATATTCCATCTCGTTCGTGAAAATAATATCCTGACCTTCTAACACACCTTATTGCGGAGGGGTCATCATGTCTAAATATGATCTCCCCTGAACTGGAATAGGAATTCATCACTATTCCAACGAAAAAGAATACAATTAAAGGAATTCGTTTCATTTTCATTTGTCGTTATTTGTGTTAGTCACATAATGTCTGCTCTATGTTTTCGACGAAATCTTTTGCCTCCTTTAGATCTGCATTCGTGTTGTCGCGGATAAGTTTGATAGCTACTAGTTTAGCCCCCTGTCTGACAAGTCCTTTTGCCTCGTTGAGGATATTCTCAGGTATGTTATCGAGGGATGGCAGGTCCTGCTTATTGTTAGATTGATCGATGGAATCTTTTTCAGAAGAATTATCATAAATTCTTGTATTAGAAGGTTGTTCTGATTTATCGTATGCACCTTCATTTTCTTTTTTTCTGTTGAAAAGGAAATCAAAAATACCCATAGAATAGTTTATTTAATAAAAAACATAAAAATTTGAGTGCGACAAGTATAGACATATTTTTTCAGAACACCAAGAGTTCTAAAAAAATAAAGCTAACAAGGCACTATTGGGGGTATTATATTCTCTTGTGTTATGGAACGAAATCGTATTCTCCCATGAATAGAATCAGTCCGGTTGAGTTTTCGCGGATAACGAAGGCAAACGGATGGTCGCATATCATGTTGAAAGTTGGCATAGCTGTACCCCAGTCGCCTACAATGGAGGTGACAGCGGCTGCCTCTGTGCCTTTTTCATCCACGTTGATGAAAAAATCTTGCCGAACTTGGGATATATATATTGAGGGGTCCATGACTGCATTAGGATAGCTCCCAAATATATCTTGGATTCCTAATTGGGGTAGGACTTTTGTTTCCAATTCGTAACCTCCGTCGCTCTTGAATTTCGGCATATATAATTTCCCTTCCATCTGTCTGAAAGAAATCGAATCCCATTTAACGGAGTCCCATATTTCGCCGATATCATGTTCGGATTTAGGTAATACGACAATCATACTATAGGCATTATTGTCAGACGAGAAATCGCCAGCTGATCCAGAAGGTTTATTGCTTTTTGCACCATAATCTAACTTGACAGCTTGGTACATATCTGTTTCTGAGTATTTCAAAGTTTTATTGTTGATAGTCATGAAATCGGTGGACTTTACGCTGTCGTTTATTCCGTGAAATGGTGCTTCTCCGATGGGTGTGAATTCCGTCACCCAATTGCCTTTGAAATAACAGGCATTGTTAATCACGAGTCGGGTGTCTCTAGATATATTTATATTAAGTTCCTTGATACAATCGTTGGTCATGAGAGCCGCCCAATGATTGATGGTGTCTAAAGCACCTTCTGGGTCACCTGTGAAGTCGAGTTTTCTGACGGTTGCGTAGTACTTCTCTGTTGCGGTTTCCACGAAATTCCTATAGGCTTTCGTATTCTTGTTGATCCACAATGCGTTAGCCGTGTGGATCTCTATGCTGTCGACTCCTGAATTGATGGAGAGATAGATCTTCTTGAAAAAGTCGTTCATCTCTTCCAATGCATTGTCTGATTGGAAGCCGAGAGCGTCGGTTATTTCTTTTGCGCCTTTTGGCGTAGCTCCGTTAGCACAAAATCCCAAGGCGATGTTAAGACTAACGGGAGAGAAGAAATGAATGGGACGTGAACCCCCCTTTTCTCCTGGTTTTCTCATGATGGAGAAACATTTTACCCCAAATTCGTTGGTACTTTTTATGTAGTTCAGCTCTTGCTCATTCACCAAAAGAGGGTTGGGTTTGGCGAATGTTGGTGGCATGGTGTTTTTGTTCAAGAGATCATCCTCTTGTTGTTGAGCCATACTGAAGGTGATGCTATCCACCTGACTGATGTTGAAATGCTCTTGCTCTCCATTTTTGAGCCAAATCTGCATATCATTAGGTGTGTTTGCATAGAAAGATATGCAACATGAGAATAACGATAATATGAAAACGATCTTTTTCATTTCTTCTATGTTTGAGTGTTTTTTTAATTATGGGTGAGTCTGTAGAACCCACCTATTCTTGTCCTTTGTTTTATTTGTCGATATTAGAGTAAAAATCCTGTCACATATAAAATCTTGTTATGCAAATATATAGATAAAAAATTATATACAAAGTGAAGAATTGTAAAAATTAAAAAGATTTCATGGAAGGTGGTGTGTAAAATGAAAAATAAAAAAGGCAAAGAGATGAAAGAGGTCAATAAAAATTCTATATTTGTAAAAACTAATTTTATTCATACCTAATAGTTATATGTATTCAAATTCTATTCAATATATCGGTTGTGATGATGCCGATATGAAGCTTTTCGAAAGTCAATATGTAACCCCGGAGGGGATGTGCTATAATTCGTATCTAATTATCGATGATAAAATTGCCGTGATGGATACGGTGGATCCTCGTAAGACGGATGAGTGGTTGAAGAAGTTGTCTGTGGCTTTGAATGGACGTAAGCCTGATTATCTTGTGGTGCAGCACATGGAGCCAGACCATTCAGGATCTATATCTGCGTTTCGTAATTTATATCCAGAGGCTGTGATAGTTGCTTCGGCTAAGGCATTGCAATTCATGCCTCAGTTTGATGAGAAGTTGAATGTAGGTAATACGATGACAGTGAAGGAGGGTGACACGTTATCATTGGGTCATCATACATTATCGTTTATTACAGCACCGATGGTGCATTGGCCAGAGGTGATTATGACATATTGTCCAGAGGAGGAGGTGCTATTCTCTGCCGATGGATTTGGTAAATTTGGTGTGATAGATGCAGATCCAGACGATTGGGCATGTGAGGCTCGTCGTTACTATTTCAATATATGTGGTAAATATGGAGGACCTGTCAGCACTGTTTTAAAGAAGGTGGCAGGTTTGTCAATTAAGACAATATGTGCGTTGCATGGACCTATTTTGGATGGTGAAAGAATGGAAGAGGCGATTCGTTTGTATTCCATTTGGAGTAATTATGATATAGAGACAGAGGGTGTTTTGATTGCACATGCCTCTATCCATGGCAATACGGCTAAGGCAGCTGAGAAATTGGCAGAGATTTTGAAGAAGAAAGGCGCAAAGAAAGTTGTTGTGGCAGACTTGTGTCGCGATGACATGGCTGAAGTTATCGAGGATGCATACAGAATGAACAAGTTGGTTGTCTGTGGTGCATCTTACGAAGGAGATGTCTTCCCTCCAATGCACATGTTCTTGTGGAAATTGAGTCTCAAGGCATACCAAAACAGAACGATTGGTATGGTGGAGAATGGAACATGGGCGCCATCAGCCGGACGTGCTATGCGTGCGTTGATTGAGCCAATGAAGAATGTGACTATAGTAGAGCCACTTGTATCGATACGTTCTTCTATGAAGGAGAGTGATATACCTCAGTTGGAGGCATTGGCAGATGCAATGTTGGCATAATGGTTAAGATATTGTGCGAGGCAAGATTGTATCAGACACTTTTGTCTCGCATTTTTTCTGTTCTGTATTTGATACATACGAAAGATTTTTTGCAGTAAAATCAGAGATAATATCTTCGAAAATCAGTATATTTTTGTATTTTTGCATCCCCTATAATATAAAACCAAGATGGCAAACAGTTTTGAAATGATTGCTAAGACCTTCCAAGGGTTGGAAGAAGTGCTGGCTAAAGAATTGCAAGAGTTAGGCGCTGAGCAAGTTGAAATTATTACGCGAGGAGTTCGATTCTATGGAGATCAAGAACTGATGTACAAGGCAAATTTTAAATGCCGTACAGCGCTTCGTATTTTAAAGCCTTTTTACAAGTTTGAAGCAAATGATACCGATGAGGTATACGAGATAGTAAAAGCGTTTGATTGGTCTCAGTATTTAGATCCAAAGAAAACATTTGCCATCGATTCTGTTGTTTTTTCTGAATCATTCAAGCATTCAAAATTTCTGGCATACAAGGTAAAGGATGCTATAGCAGACCATTTTATGGAGAAGTATGGTGAGCGCCCTTCTGTCAGAATAACGAACCCAGACATACAGTTGAATATTCATGTATTTCAAGAGTCATGCACCCTATCTTTGGATAGTTCAGGTGAGTCGTTGCACCTTCGTGGATACAAGGTAGAGCAGACGGAAGCACCAATCAATGAGGTGTTGGCAGCCGGTATGCTGAAATTGGCAGGTTGGGATGGACAAACGGACTTCATGGATCCTATGTGTGGTTCGGGAACCATTGCCATCGAGGCTGCCATGATGGCTTTGAATATTGCTCCTGGTATTTATCGCAAAGGGTATGCTTTTGAAAAATGGCCTGATTTCAATAAAGAGATATTAGACAATCTGTTTGAAGATGATTCTGAGGAACGTGAATTCAACCATAAGATATATGCTTCTGATATTTCGTCTGCAGCACTTCGTGTGGCAGAAGAGAATGTTAAGAGTGCAGGATTGAGTAAGTATATTGAATTATCCCATCAGCCATTCCAGGGTGTGCAACGTCCGGTAAATGAGACGATGGTTATGTTCAACCCTCCTTATGGTGAACGTCTGAAGGTGAACAGCCTATCAACTTTGTATGAGGAGATTGGTAGTAAGTTGAAGAACGACTTCACTGACATGTCTGCATGGATTATCTCCGTACCTTGTGAGGCAACAGATCGCATTGGATTACGTCCTTCAGTGAAGTATCACTTGATGAATGGCTCTATCGAATGTGAGTTCCGTAAATATGAGTTGTTCAAAGGTCGCCGTGATGAATTTTTGAAAGAGCGTGCGGATAAGAAAGAGGAGGAAGCGAAAAAGACAGAAGATGAGGCTCCAACATACAATGATCGAAATGGTGTCTTCTTGCGTCCGTTCGAAGATCGATGGAATCGTGAATCGATGAGTGAAGATGAGTTGAGTGAATATCAACGTCGTCGCCATGAGACTTTTGCTAAGCGAGAGATGTTTGAGCAACGTCAGAAAGAACGTGAAGCTCGTCCTAGCTATGGTAACCGTCAAAACGACGAAGAAAGAGGGTATGCACGTCGCAATGATGATGACAGAAAAGGGTACGGAAATCGTCGAAGCAATGATGATAGAAGAGGATATGGTCGTCGTAATGATGATGATAGGAATGACTACAGAGACGATCGTCGTTCGGAATATCGCGGAGATAGAGGAGATAGAAAAGAGGGAGGAAAATGGCGTGATGATTCAAGAGGTGAACGAAAATTCAGTCGTCGCGAAGGACGAGGAAGTGAAGGACGCGACTTCAAAGGAGATAGATCCGGTGGTAAGAAATATGACCGTGATCGTTCCAGCAAACGCATGAGAAACACAGACATTAAGGGACCACGTCGGTTCCGTGATGATGAGGAATGAGTTGATTATCAGATAATTTTTAGGGGAGCATTGTCGATGACTTTGCTCCCGTTGGTTTTTATTATACGTACATAATTAATCAGATGCAGTTTTCAGGGTTCTTTTGTTTTTATATCATAGTTATGCGTTTTAAGAGTTGCACCAGTAATATCACTTGTAATGTTTAATTCTGACAACAAAGATATAAATAAAATTAAAAGGTGCAAGTTTTTTACAAAAAAATTAATAATGTTCTATAAATATGTTGCTTTATGTCTAAAAACATAAAATCGGGGTTTATAAGATAGGGACAGACCCTAGATTTCAGTACAAAGAGGTTTCTTTATGACTGATTCTAGAGTCTGCCTACTGGAGAAAAAACAAAAGTGGGAATAATAATGGTGAATTTGTAAAGCTCACCTAATCTCAGAACTGTATGGAATTGTTTCAAATAGTATCATACTTGCTTATTTTAATAGTTTTATCAATTGGTCATTAATTCGTAGGATGTATACGCCAGGGGTAAGCTGTTCTGTATGAAGGATCACTTCTTCGTTGGCAGAACCGCTGATTCGTACAATTCCTAGTTCGTCATACAGTTGGTAACTAAAGGAATTGTTGCCCCATAGGATATGAATTGATTCATGGAAATGAATAGGATAGACCATCAGCTGGTTATTGATAGGATTGTTTTCATCCCTGTTTTCTACAAAAATAGCATTTTTAAATGCGGTGTTTCTTACTGCACTGGATGGTATGGTGATAGCATCTGTGCTGACGGATGATTGACAACCATTCACATCTGTAACGTGTAAGGTGACGTTATACCTGCCTCCATTATAGAAATAGCAATAAGGATTTTCCAAGAATGAGAAGAGTCCGTAAGGAGAGACATTGGCGGGTGTGTTCATAGGTTCAATCAGTTCCCAATAGGTATTGACGATCTCTCCCTCTGTCAGGTTTCTAAACTCGACCAATTCACCTTGTTCAATGTTTACTTGATCCTCCTGTAGTGTATGTGTTTTATTGTTAATGATGTATTCAAAGTCGGCATGTAGCATTGTTACTGATATTGGGATGGTAGTGGAGTAGGTTGCGCCCGTTTGTTTGGAGACACGTGTGATTGTCATCTCAAAAGGAGCCTGTACATTTGGACAGTATATATATCCATTGACGGGTGTGTTGGGATAGTAGATGTCTGTGCATGGACCATTCAGTCCTGCTGTATACATCTGAATACCTGCATTGTTTTCATATTGATAGTAATAATCTCCACTAATCAATTTCCCATCTTCATCTAGATAGAAACAACCTAATTTGAGGGTGTCACCCTGACAGACCAATCCGCTGATGACAATCTCTTCTTCTATTATTTCGGGTACGTCGGAGGTGGTAACAAGCACTTTGTTGCTGTAGGTGGTTCCACATTCACTTTCAGCTCGAAGACGATAGTATCTTGATGGCTGTTCTCCTGTGATTGTGAGAGAGACATCCTCTTCTGATCCGGTTTCGGAATGTAGTTCGTGCCATGTTTCATTGTCGTCGCTGTATTCCCAATGGATGCTTTGTACATGTGAAACGGAGCAAGCGAGTTGGATGGACATGGACTTTGTCAGTTCGACTACGCCATCCGTGTGCGTAAGATTTTTATTGGCGAAAGAGGCACTGTCGATTATTGGCAGAAGAGGGGATAGAGATGGCTGATCTGCTATGAGTAGGGATACTTCATTACTATATGAGATGTATTCACCAGAGGTGGTCATTCGACGAAACCATGTTTGGGATGTGACGGGGTCGGGAGTATAATCAATATCTGTAGCAGAAGATATGTTTACATATTCTCTTACGTATTCATTTTTATATTGCCATTGGTATTTATAATCTCCAGAACCACCTTCACATTCTGTCACACGAAGAGTAGGAACGGGAGCTTCTTTGCATACGACAATGTTTCCCTCGCTAAAGATTCGTCCTCCTCTGATGGGTGTGATGCGGTATCCGTTGTAACAGCCAGTGGTGTTTTGCAGATAGAGTGCCTTGTTGGTATATTCATCAGCTGTGTACGGCAATGTGGTGACGCCATATTGTTTATCAGGCAATAGAGAGTCGCCTTGGAGGATATAGTTCGTGTTGATGCTTTGATCACGAATGATTAGTTCGACGCTATCACGCTCATCTTGAACGTATGTTGTGATGGTTAATCCTAAGGCCGTGACATAATCAAATGTCTCACCAGGTTTACCTTTTAGAGCAATGATATTGCTGTAGTTGGAATAACATTGATTGGAGACTTCCCGCTTTATGTAAATCGAATCCTGTATGGAGATGTGTAAGTTCTGATTTTTCTGTTGCGGTATTTTGGCCCAGTCTTTTTGGTTGTCGGATTGAAACCATGCATAAGTGAAGGTGTCAGACTCAGATGATGGGACGTATGCCACAGTGCCTTCAATCTCGATTATCTCACCATTACATGGATGCAGATTGCTACAGGAGATGCGATTCAGTGAGGAATCAAGAGAAGGGGTGCTGTTGATGAGAAAATGGATTGCTTCACTAGAACATTTTGCATCGGTGCTATCGATTGTGCAAAGTTGGATTGTAAAGGTTTGATACGGATCATCAAAGCCTTGATAAGTGATTTCCGATGATGTGATGGCTCTGAAAGAAAGAGTGTCACTAACGAGTTGATCGCTTTCGGTGTGTTGAAGTGTCCAGAGACATTCTTTTACTTTCCATTGCTCATTCAGATGTTTGAGAGAATCGATTTTCAATGGATTCAGTTTTAGTGTGTAATATTGACCCTTGCACACTTGTTTAGGATATGAGATATCTGTGATGGATGGTTCTATCTTCTCTCGAACGGAGATGAAGATAGTGTTACTAGTGTCGGAAGAACAGAGGTCGTGTACAATCCTTCTGACGAATAGGGACTGTTTCAGATCTTTCAACAATAAATCTTCAGATGTTTCCAACGAATTATATGAGATCCCGTCGTAAGAATATTCCCAAAGAAATTCTTTGGAACTGTTTCCTCCGCTCACTTTCCCACCCTTGATGGTTATTGTGCTATTGTAGCATAATGAAGAGACGGGGGCTTCTAAAGGGTCTTGATGCAGACGAGGGAGTGAGTCTATGTTGAAGTAGGTGAAATCGGATTTGCAACCACTCTCTTTATGAGTACCAGACACACCATATTCTGTCACTTTTATTTCGGAGACTCGTTGTAGTTTCAATGAGTCTTGCGTATACGACCACGTAACTTGCTTTTCATCATCGAGTACAACCCATGTATAGGTGTAGTTTTGCGTATCATAAGCTTTTATTGTAACAGCATCTGATTCGCAACTATCTTTTTCTTGATAGATGGAGGGCTGATGAGTCATAGCCCATAGAGTGAAGGAGAGTGGCTCGCTATATTGGGTGTCGCATACATCTGCGTACAATGCACGGATTTGAATATGATTGTCTTGCGAGAAATCGATATCCAGTTTATCCTCGTAACGAATACAATAGTCCAAATCAAGTCTCCTACCCGTTGTCCTGTTAAGAGGAGTGATGGGTACATACTCATGATTGTTGATGGAGATCTCCCATCCGTATGAATATCCGTCAAACCCAACATAATCATAATATCCTCCAGTTGGAGACGAAGAGAGAACGAATGGTAATGAGTCGGAGTGACAGAAACTGTTTTTCTCCTCGTTTTCTAGAGAGATGACACCTGCTTGAAGTTCATTGTAGAAGGTTAGTTGTATGGTATCGGAATAGACAACGCGGTTATCTATCGTAGAGGCTTGCCTTCGTATATAGTAAGTGGAAATGTTGGGAGTGGTTAGGTTCATGATGATGTCGGCACTTAGGGAGTCTGGTTGAATAGCATCGGTGATGTTTGTCCAAACGTCAAGGTTGCTGCTTAGACATACTTGCCATTGATAATGGAACTCTCTTGGAGTACCGCTTGTTGGAGCATAGGAGAATCCTTCTGCTAAACGTCCACTGGTGATGGTGGAGAATTGTTCGTTCCTACAAGCAAATTGGTCTTTGTAGATATGTCCGCCGGTACTTTTCGTATAGAACGTTAGCGGTATGGCCAAGGCAGATGAGAAGCAACCATTTTCTGTGTTGTCTTTTCGTTTGAGATAGACGACGGTTGGTGTTTTCTCTGTAATTTGATTGAACGTTAGAAGCTGATTGTTAGCACATAGGGTATCTGTACAATCTTCGTCGGCAAACCAATAGCATTCATATCCCAGTTCCGTGTAGTTGATACTCAAAGCATCACCCATTTCGATTCCCTCGGTAATGACTTTCCCCTCTGGGGTAGTTGCCTTAATAATCACCTTTGAAGGGTTCGGGGCTTTGTCGGACAGGTTTTGCTTAATCGAATTAGAATAGACAGTAGAGCAACCATCATTGAAGGCTCTTCGAACGGTGTATGAGGTATCAATGACATCAAGGTTGAAGAATTGTGCATAGTCGCCTATACCATGATGAATGTCAGATTTCGTCCACGTGTTGTTGTTCCCGTATTCAAACCACGTTGAGAATTCCTCATATTCTGGGTTGTAAAGATAGGGACCGAACGTTCCATTAGACCAGATTTCGTAAAGGGGTGATGCTTGGTCGATGGTTCCATTAATCAGAGATCCAGTTTCACCATTACAATAGAGTTCCTTTTCGGCTGAAAGAGTACCCGCTAGTGTCTCACTTCCATCTAATAGGAGGGTGGAAGCAAGGCTTAGTGTAGGAACGATATACAGGGATATGGTGTCAGAGTTCTCTGTCTGCTCCATGTTGTCGATGGTGAAATAGGAGACTCTGTAGAAAGAAACTTTTTTCTCTAGTTGTGTACCTGTTGTGTGAGTGAATACGGATTTCAAATTGCATGTATCCAAAAGCACACTACTGGTGGTAACAGGTTCGGCTGTGTTGGAGGCAGAATAGAGGGCGTAAGCTCTGGAATTTTCCGTTCCGTTGATGAGATAGAACCAACGATAGGTTAGGTTGCCACCTCCATCCGCACTGATTCGACCAGCATTGGCCCCACTGCATATCCAATATTTTTTATCAGATGCTGGTGATTCATCGAATGAGAGGTGACCTCCATCAATGTCATACGTAGATATGTGAATTGTATCATAGTTGGATGACAGACATCCGTCATACAGCGTTTTTGCATAATAGGTGCGTGATGTCTCGTCAATATTATCGGTAGCTAATACTTCCTGTACAGATGTGGTGTCTAATACTTGTAGGTTACGATTCAACCAAACATAATCATAATTGTTGTTGATACCCCACATCTTGGCTTTGTCTCCCCTTGCTATTAGAGGTGTGTATAGAATGTCGTCCTTTGTTGTGAGAACTTCATTTTTCACTTGTACGGTTTTTATCAGGGAGGTGTCTTTATTGCCACATCCATCGGTTGTTACTCTGCAGAAGTAGGTGGTTTGTTTTAACTTATACATCTCTTGTAGAGCTTGTCCAACGTATGAGCTTTCCGTCTGTTCGTTGATTGGTTCCCAATTTTGCTTGTCGGTCGACTTCAACCATTGATATTCGTATTGGTGGTTGCCTCCCAGCGCATCGGTTCCTTCAATAAGGGCGAGGGAATTGTTGTAACACATAAGAAGTGTATGATTGTCGATTGTTCCTGCTCTTAGTGGTTGGTATACTCCTTTTGTATAGGAATCGGTTGAGTGTGTCCGTCCAGGATAATCTCCCACGCAAGAGATGAGTGCATAGAATTCGCAGTTTTCGGAAAGATTTCCGATGTTGAGGAACGAGTATGCGCCCAAGGCATTAGAACCTTCAATTGTCCCTAGGTATTCAAATGGCAGATTGGCATTCTCCTTGATAACTGAAAAACTTGTCATTCCTTTACTTTTATACATCCAATCAATCTGATAGTTTCCATCCCCTCCTTTTATCTCGTTGACGGAAAGTGTCATCATTCCATTGTTAGGGCAAAGAGTGTCTTCCTTTACGCTACATCCGATGGCACTGCTTTTGATTTTTTCAAACACGTTGAAGTGATAGGCAATTGTGTCGGAAAGGCAATTCCCCATACCTTTGGAAACCATATAAACATAAACGGCATTGTCTCCACTTGTGAAGCCTTTCCCATTATTGTCGAGGGTGATAGGGTTGCCCGATTTCCAACTGGTAGGGGAGAAGGATGGGTCGCAACTCCAAAAATAGGTACTTCTGTAGTCTCTTGGTACGCAGAGAGATACAGAGAAAAGGTTGTTTTCGTCGTAGATGTTGTTGCTTGTCAGTATGATGTCATCCGTAGAAAGTGTAGCCCCAACGTTGAATAGTAATTGAATCTGGTTGGATGATTCACTTGTGGTGCCACATTCATTTGTGCAGACTAATTTAAAGGATGTGTTTTTTGTATAATTCGACAAGTCAATGGTGCATAGAGGAGCATCCGATCCTGTTGTTCCTCGATCGGATGGCACTTTCTTCCATTCTCCGTCTCCTTCTTTCTGATACCATTGAAAATGAGATGCACGTAGAGAAGCGTCTGCAGTTAGGGAGACAAGTCCTGTTTCTCCTTTGCACACATAGTATGTGTTTGATAGAGATTCTCCATCGATGAAGAAGATGTTGTTCACTTTGATGGATCCTATGCCAACTACGGAGTGTGTGTTGGAGAAGACTGATTGTCGTGTTCCCCCGGCTGGAGTATATGATAGTTTACATCTGTACTCTTGTGTAGCATCATGGATGGCGATGACGTTAATTTGAGCGTCGGAACCACAGGTGCTCCAGCTTTCTCCGTTCCTTTTGTACCATTGATATGAGACTTTTGAGGGTTCAATGACCTTGTTGTCATATTTTGGAAGTTGAAGTGTGTCGATGGAAAGTTGTAGACTATCACCGCCGCATACCGTTGAGGTGGAGGTGAGTGATTGGGAGGATAAGATAACGGGAGTTCCGTCAAATCCTTCATTGAGAAGAATGTCTATCTGCTTTAACTGTTTGCATCCTTTCAAGTCGCTACCGTATCGTTCTATTGTGAAGGATGCTAGATTGTCAGCGAAGTCGTCTGCTTTTAAGGAGTAGTTGATACCTGTCAGATAACTTTCGTTATGTTTGTATTCTCTTCCGTTTAACCAACAACTGATTTTGTCTGACGCACCGATTTCATTGGAGGTGATGAGGGTGGCAATGCTATTCCCCTCTTGTAGGGATTGCGCATTGATTGTGGAGGGTGCTGCCGAAAGATCAAAGGATAGATCTTTTTCGACAAAGACTAATGCACTTGGAGATGTCTGTTGGTAAATCTCGTTTGTGCAGTACGCATCCGAGACGGTTACGCTATAGGCTGTTGTTTCCTTCAGTCCGTTTGCATGATAGTTGGTTGACAGTCCTGCTTCCCCTGATAGAACCGTATCTTTTCGAATTTCATTCCATGAGAATAGATAGTTGCCAGACCCTCCTTTTATGGATGACTTGTCGAGTGAGATAGATACATCTTCTCCATAACAGATGGAGTCTTTGCTATTCTCAAGGAGAAGGTTGGAAATGATAGGGTAGGTGTGAACCCTAATGGTGTCTGTCACATGTTGGCAACTGATGTTTCCAGACATGAGGTGAGAGGTGCGTGTGACAAGATATTCTTTGTCGGGTAAGTCAAATACGGAGGTGGAAAGCATATTGGAGGTGTATGCTGTATTCACCAAAGAATTGTTTACTTTCCATTCATAAACGATGTCGTCGCTGGTCTTCTCATTGGGCACAAAGATGTTTACCACGTTACCATAGCAGGCAAGATGTTCGTTCTCTTGCATGACTCCTCCCGATGACGTGGCTTGCAACTGGGTAGGTTCGATAGGTTCTTTTGTTTGTGACTGATTGAAGACCAAAGAAGTGAATTTTGTGCACTCCTTTTTTGTTTTAAAGGCGATGTAGTTCAGATTTCCCATTAGGGGAAGTCGAGCCTTTGCGTTAGCATTATATATTGTGTCATGGTTGAAGATGAAACCGTATGTGTAGCCTGGTTTTGTATCAATGGAGAGCTCGATGGAGTCGCCCCGAATCAAACAAGGACCTACGATTATATCCTCTTCTTGTATGGTCAGATTTTCGCCAACAGATATTTTTATGCCTTGTTCGGAGAAGATGGTGTCGCCACAGAACTCAGTTGCCGCATACAAGACGGTGTCGGTGGTGACAACAATGGAATTTCGATGGTCGGTGTAAGGTCGGATGATTCCTTGTTTGTCTTCATATCCATAAAACTTTTTCAACCCATAACCTTCTTCATTTAAAACGGATGGATTGAGATATGTTTGAGTGAGCAGTAATTTAGAATCGTAGCAAGCAAAGAAATCCTCTTTGTTTTGGTTGACGGCAAGTTGTAGCTTGGGTGCTGTGTAAGGTGCTATTATCACTACGTTGCTGAAGGATTTGATGGCACTGCTTTCCGATGCGTTTTCTCCTATGGAGGTAGCCATTCTTCTAAAATAGTATTTCTTGTCAATCACTTTATTCCAACTGTTTTCTAACAGATGGGATGATGAGATGACTTTCCCTTCCGAATCAAGCATGTTTGTCCATGATATGCTGTCATTGGAGTATTGCCATACATAGCTATAGGTGTCATCACCATATCCGCCAGACACGTTTCCTCCTAGAATCAGAGGATTCTTGCTGTTTTTGCAGGTGTATTCAATCGTGCTGTTACTGCTACTTTTGAATTCAATGTTGTTGCCAATGATGCTTCCGATGTAGTTGATGCATAAGTAGAGCGGCTCACTTACACAGCCAGTTGTCATTCTCTCTTTCTCGATTTTTATGTAGTTACATTCTGCATTGTACCATTCTTCTCTTTTGATGGTATGAGATATAGTGTGACCAAAAATTGTATTGATGACGGATCGCTCGTTCCAGAGATACTCTCCATCTTCATTCTTTTGATTGGTTCGATAACTGATGAAATAACGGCAGGAGGATTTTTCTGGATCGGTGTCATTGATCCGTATGGTTATGTTTCTCTCTTCTGGCACTAGTATGCTCAAGTTTCTATTTCCGCTCTCTGTGTAGTTGGCGTATCCTCCGTCCACATCAACATAAGTTTTTAGCAGTTGAGGCTGGTTGGATACATTAAGGTTGATGGGGAAAGAGACACTATTTGCACAACCATCTTCAATTTTTACAGTTGCTATGACATTGGATTTCCCTTGAAGAATGAATGGAATGGATAGCCTGTCTCCATACGTCTCGGCATTGAACGCTTCGAATTCAGATGAGATGGTGTATTTCAGATTATAGTTGTCGTCATGAAGAGGATTCTCGTAAGCATTTTTGTATTTTCTTCCGTTCTCAGGAATGAAGAATATGAGCAGAGTATCTTTTAGAAGAGTTCCTTCACAAATTTCAGACAAGGAATCTAGGAGGAAATTGTTTTTGGTAATGGGGTGGTAATGTTGTACGGTCACATAGTTGTGCTCTCCGTTGGCATATATTTTCCGATTTCCAAAATTCTTCACGAGAACGAATTGTCTGAAATAATATGTCTTCCCTAATTTCAAGAAATTTTTACTTAAACAAAGATCTGGGGTTAAGGAATCCGTGTTGAGATTGTCCGTTATGGTTTGCCATCCCATGTTGGAGGATGTCTTGTACTCCCATCCATAGTAGGCTCCGTAGATTGATTTTGGATAGGAGACATTAGACCAGTTGATGGCTTTCCCTTTGATAGTGAAAGCATTGTTGGAATTACATGATAAATCATCTTCGTCATCACCAATGGGTGGACAGATGAATTGTGTTAGTTCATCCTCTTCAAATCCATCCAAGGAAAGGGTGTCGATAACTTCTATTTTCAAAGTGTTACTATGACATGAGAAATCTTTGTTGACATAGGTTCGATAGATGTAGCGGAGACTTCCATTGAGGAGATGGTTTTCACTGTCTAAGAAATCTGCATATTTTAGGTATTGGTCATAGTCGGACATGTTGGGAGAGCAGGTGCTCTCTTTCTTTGTGATTTGTTTGGAACCATCGGTGATGTTCCATGAGATCCATTCATGTGTATTGAGCCCATATACAGAGGGGTTTTGTGTGCTGATGATGGGATATTGCATATTGTTGTCGGAGTTGTAAAGTCCGTAGATGGGACTTGCATTGGAAGGGGATATGTTGGGTAGTATGGACTCATCCGTGGATAGCGCTCCTGCGTTGCATGTATACACATTGATATCTTTCTTTTCTTGAAAATTTATCTCTTGTGTACTCCCTTTGTTAAATTCAGCGTGAACATGATAGGTGAGATAAATGGTGAAGTAGAATTGCTTTGGAAATGTGTCGTTGTTTGTTCCAAGCAATTTCTCTATTGATGTGTTTGAGGAATAGGTGCCACTGATGGCAGGGAGATCGACGTCATGCCCAGTTCCTCTTCTTGCCTCGTTATAGGTTGCAAGACGAATCACATTGCCATTGTATTTGATGTCTAGTGTGATTTTAGTGGTGGATTTCTCCACTTTGTCTTCTTGCCACAATCCCCAACCGCCTGTTTCTATTTTTACGGTTGGTGTGATGTAATTGAATTCTAGTAGATCCTCTTTCTGATAGTAGTCTTTCGAAGGGATAATATTCCCAGATTTTGTTTTTGTGATATTGTTATTTATTTCAGCTTTGACCTGAGAGAAAGGGAAAAGCAGGATAGAAAATAGGAAGTAATATAGTTTTTTCATTGTGATTGATGATAATTAGGTGGGTTCTGTAGGATTCATTTATTCAATGTAAATAGTTTTGGTGCTCCATGTGCTCCAATTGCCCCATTGATCTTGGCAACGAACACTAATGGTATGATCGCCTGCTTCTTGAAACGCATGTTTGACGGAGGATAATTGCGTGCCGGTGATATAGGTGCCATTATAAGCACCTTTCCCTTTTTCGTAAACTTTATCACTGCCCCAATCATAGCCAGAAGTATGGTCAAACACTTTCCCGTCGATGCAGTATTCATAGAGGATGATTTCATCATTGTCTGGGTCGGTGCAGTGAGTCTCAATTTTGCGGTGTAGGGGATAACCTGTCACGGAAGCTAATGTGAAGTCGGCAATAGGAGGTCTGTTTACATACAATTTTAATAGGATGTTGGCAGAGCCATACAACCCCAATATGTTCGCGGTTGAGAGAGTGACGACAGCATCTATGGTGAGACTGTCTTTACCCAGTTTCCCTATGTTTGACCGACCGTTGTTGAAGTAATACTCTTTGGCGGATGATGTCGATTCGATGATGAGAATCTTGTTTCTTGCTGTGTCAATCTTCACGCAAAGGTGGTTGTCGAACTGCGTATAGTCGTATGGACTATCCCCTGGATAGTACCATGAGTTGGTGGTTCCATCCTCCTGATAATCAACGATGGCTAGGTCTTTCCAATAGTAGTAATCGTCTCTTCTCTTTATTAGTGGTTTTACTACGGCTGTGAAGTTGCCGATATAGCCACATATATCATCAAAACGATAATCAATTTCGATGGTGTCTCCCCATGTTACATCAATACAGATATATTTCTTTCCGTCGATGGTAGAATCTTTCTCAGCCACAAGAGAGATGGTAGGAGGATCCGTGTGATCGTAGAAATAATCGTCGCGGGTATCGCAAGCGTAGCATAGCCCGATCAGTATGAAAAAGCAAATTGTTTTGTGGAATTTCATTGGATTCATGTAGTGTGGTATTATTTGTGGAAATTATAACAAACGCCTAATGAAAAAAGAGGTTTTATGTATTGGTCGTCATTGCCAAACAGAATGTATTCTTGGGCTTTTATTTCAATGGAAAGGAAGGAACGAGGGTATATTTCCCATGCAACACCCGCATTTGCCCCATAGACAATGCCGCAGATTTCTTTGTTGATTTCCTTGCATTCCCATTTGTCCCAACCTACACTGGCAGCAAGGTTTAGTGTGATGTAGGACCATCCCCAAGGATTGGCGGGCGAATAATTAAATCCAGGTGATAATAATACGATACCGGTAAAATCGGTGTGCCCGAAGGTGGCTATCTCATGGTCGATTTCTGCACATAGAGCACTTTGGGCGTTGAAGTGATAATGATATATGATTCCGTAATCATATTTGTTTTTCGTGCCAATACCTCCACGCACTCCAATCGTGTGTATCCCTTTTACATGAGTCAATCCTTCTGCTTGAAGATCGGATAGGAAGATCATTTCAGCAAGCAATAGTAGGAAAACAAATAATTTCTTTTTTTTCATATCGAAATGGTTTCAATAAATTGAGTGAATGATGCATGATGAGTGGACACGATAATTGTTGTAACGGTCAAACCCTACAATCATTCTTGGTGTATGTCAATATTATTTGGCAGAAAATTTCGTCAAAACTAGAAGAAATTTCATGTGGCAAATATAGAAGATTTAATTTTAATAAAAAAGGATTGTGTTGCTTTTTTGTAAATAAAATGGATTTTTTAGAGATAATTTATCCTGTAATCACTCTATTCACCTTTTCATCCCAAGGTTCTTGAGGAATGGAAGGTAGAAGTTGGCATGGGAAACAGACACCGATTTTATGACAAGAAAGACGCGCAAGCAGTTTGTCATAGTAACCTTTCCCTCTTCCCAATCGACTGCCAGATGGGTCGAATGCCATACCTGGTATGATGGCAAGGTCGATTGTAGAGTAGTCTGTGATGGCTTCTCCTACTGGTTCGTCAATATTGAAGGCTCCCGTCTTCATCATGTTTGTTCCTTGAAAAGTACGGATTTCTGAGTCTTCGCCGATAACCACGGGAAGTAGAATGGTTTTGCTTTCACTCCAATGCTCGATGAATGCGTGTGTGTATATCTCATCGGGGAGGGACCAGAATAACAAGACTGTTTTTGCCTTTTGGAAGAGAGGATCTGCTTCAATCATTTGGAGGGCTCTCTTTCCATAATAGTCTTTTTCCCACCCATACATCGCCTTTATCTTAAGGCGTATCTCTTTTCGCACGTTTTTTTTCTCTTCCATGACTACAACTTGATGACTTTTCTGTAAGCCGTTTTTTGTGGATATATTACTTTAATGATGTATGTTCCTGCAGGATAGTTGCCCATCTCAATCGTTTCAGATTCTTTGGGTTTTTCCTTTGAGAAATATTTGATTCCGTTCATGTTGTAGATGGTGAACGAGAGAGACGATTCTTCAAAGAAAATCTGGACATCATTGGTGGTTGGGTTAGGATATAAAGTTATCTGAGTATTGTTGGAATTGACTAAAGGCACGTCTGTTGTTATTTGAGTGGCGATCCTTGGTTCTATCAGTAGGGAGGCTGCCCGCTTGTATTGAGGATGAGAGGTGAAAGGTTTCCATTCCCCATGTTCTTTGAAATAGGCAGTGTTACGACCAGAATTCTTCTCTTCGGTGATGTATATGGAGAGAGGATAGGTGGCGTTTTGTGGCACTTCAATGGCGATGAAGAAGGAGGAGTCTACAGAAACGACTGAGTCGAGTCGAAGATAGTTGTCGCGAGACATTAAATTACTCTGCACGCTCTCCTGGAAGGTGGTTTTGCGTTGGTTATAATAGCAGTCGGATATTCTTACACGTTGTTTGTGTAAAAGAGTATTTGGTTCATTTTCTCCTTGGTAAATTTTGAGCCATATAGTATCTGTTTCGTAGAATGTACCTTTTTCTAATAGAAAATGTACGCCGTAGATGTATCCTTTTTCCTCAAATTTCTCTGCATATTCATTGATGTCATCTGAGTTGGTACCCGCAGGGTATTGCTCTGATTCTGATATGTGTAGTTGTTCTCCCTCATCTAGGTTTGACAGACGCTTACATGGATGTTGATGAGGTTCCAGTCCGCTAATCTGGGTCTCTTCGCTCTTGATAGGGTCGAGATTAGCGGATAATGAGACGCTTCTTCCTTTCCAAACTTTGTTGATTCTGTAGAAGAAATCATGACTTGTAATTCCACATCCGGAAGGTTCATATCCTCCTGATAAAGCTCCGATGATTTGATGGTTGCTGTTGAATAGCGGTGCGCCAGACGATCCGCCTTCTGTGATTCCATATTTCCATCCATCAACATCCCAATGTGAATTGGATGCAAAGACGATATTGTCCGAGCAACAATCAAATGTGTTGGAAGTGGGAGCCGAATTAGATTTGCTTATCTTCTTCACATCGCCTTCTGGATGATGAATGGTGTAGACTGGTCCATCTATCGTGGAGGAGATGTTCCATCCTGCGTAATAGGTGTTATAGTCGGCAGGAGGATTTTCATCCAATAAGAGCAATAGAAGGTCTGTTTTTTCCTGAATCTTTGCAATAGAGGCACCGGAGAGACTCATCTCCAAACTCCCTTGAATTTTGTCAAAGCAGTGGGGCGTTTCGTAATTGAAATAGAATACGCTGGTGGCTGCCATCTCGTTGGCTGTTTTTCTGTTGTCGAAAGCGATGCAGTGGGCGGCAGAGAGTAGATATGGTGTTCCGTCGTTGGCGGTGTTGTTGATTAGAGAACCGCTGCAAAGGGTCTCTCCGTTGAAAACGATTAAGGCAACGCTTCTTTTGGATCGTTCTTCAGCATCTTTGGTGCAATTGACATCCACCTCACAGGTCTCGGAGATACCAAAAGAGGGTAGTTTGCGAATGTCTTTAAATCCATGGTTCACTTTCCCAATGGATATTTCACCCGCACATCCTTTAGGCTCGATGTATTCGACGATGATACTGTCACCATCGAGGATGGCGGTTGCTAAGATGCCACTGTCATGATTGTTCTCGCTAGTGAATGCACCCAGTATCTGGTGTTTGTCGGGGGTGTATATGAATAGTTGTGCACCATCGGCGAGATGGTACTTGTCAAAGATCAGATTTAGACTGAGAGCATTTTCGGAGTGTATTCTCACTCTCCATACCTTGGTTCCGTCGGGCAAGTAGGTGATGGATCCGCTATTGTTGGGGGTCAGATTGACCTCGAAACCGTATGCGAATCGTATGCCGCCTTTGGGGGTGGAACTCTCTTTCTCCAAAAGGTCCATGCTGAATGCAGGCATCTCTTCCCACTCATTGCTTATTCCATAACGCAGACTGCTGCCTTGAAGTTGCTCGGGCAGAGGAAATCCACCATGACTGATTTGGGCATTGCTGTTGATGAATGCACAAATCAATAGGAGGAGAGTGGAGAGTATATGTTTTTGAAATTTTCTCATTTGAACAGAACTATATTTTGTTAAGAGACGCCCGACAAAGCACCTCTAATTTATAGAGGTCAAATATAAACATTTGTGGGTGACTGGAGGTTAAGTTTCGTCTGAAAAGTTTTGAAAAAAGAGATAAAAGAACCGATGTAGGTCGTAATAATCTTGTTTTTCGAAGGAACTCTTGATATTTCAGTATCTTAATATCTTTTCGAAAATCATCTTTATCCTCAATTTTTTGATAAACAACCCAAAGGTTTTTCAGAGAGGAGTTGGTCTTTTGTAGGAAGTTGTCGTTCTCTTCTTCGTCGATCTGATGAATGGCAGGGTTGTCGATGTGCAACAAGTGGAAATGAGCTTTTTCCAGTTCCCATCCGAAGAGGGTATCTTCGTGTCCATATTCTTTTAAGGACTCATCGAATCGAACTTTTTCAAAGACGCTTTTTTTGATTAGGAGGTTGAATGCGGTAAAGGACCGAAAAGGATGACGGTTTCTTTCTGTGGCATTTCCCATTTCTCGTTGGATTCCATACAGCCAGCGAAGCAGATGTGCAGTGTCGGGTCTCTCTTTTAAATAGTGACATCCACCCAAGATCACATCGGCATTCGAACTCTGAGCTGCAGTCAGATAGTTTTGGATGAAATGGGAAGAAAGGGGTAGTGTGTCGCAGTCCATGAACAGAAGGAATTCATACTGTGCAGTGTCGGCCAATTTGTTGCGAATGGCGGAGCGACCTATATTATAAGGTAATTCGATATGCTGAACATGAGGGAGCTCTGCAAGTAGCGCGTTATCAGACAAGAAGGATTGAGAGCCATCCTCCATCAGAATGATTTCGTAGGGACAAGAGAGTTGAGAAGCCTGAGCAGACAATTCATGAATCAGTCTTGTTACATTATAATTATAAATAGGTATACAGATGGAAAGCGTCATATTATTTAATTTGGTGCAAAAGTACTTATTTTTTTTCAATTGAATATTATTCCTATCAAAAACGGGAAGATGAAAAACAGGGGAAAAAGTTGCCTTAGGTCTATAGGTTCAATATATTGACATTTGGCAATAAAATTAGTTTGCTAAAATTTTATCATTATTTTTAGTTAAATGTTGTAAAAAATATATTAATTTTGCGCCGAATTTTCGATATTTTTACTTTTTTATGGTATGTCGGGCACAGGGGTAGCGAGGTGATTTGTAAGTTGTTGACTTTGATGCTGATATGGTGAGAAAAGGAAGATAACAAACTACGAAATGGAAATTAAACATTAAATATTAACAAAAAAAAATGAGAAGTAAAATTAGAAAGGTGACCTGGCTGGTCTGGGTGCTTTTAATGCTGCCCGTCGCGGAGTCGATGGCGGCAACCTTCGGAGGTAACGAAGGAGGTGTGAAGTGGTCTTACGACACGGAGACGCATTGTTTGACCATCTCTCCTCGTGGTACTTCAGGTACAGTTAATAGAAAAGAGTATGCTAATGGCGTGACAGCCGATTATGGAGGCGTGTGGAATTATGGTAACAGTGGAAATCCTGCATGGAGAACAACACAGACCCAAGGCCGTACTAGTTACAATTTGCAGAATCTTGTAAGATGTGTAACAGTAGAAGAGGGTGTAACTAGAATTGGTGCAGCAGCCTTCTATAATTTCCCAAATTTGGAAACGGTGACATTGCCTTCCACTTTGGTCTCAATCGGTGTTGAGGCCTTTAGAAAGACAAGCATAACACAATTAAATCTACCAGAGAATGTTCAATACATTGGTGATCGTTGGATAACAGATTGTTTCGATTTGGAATTGATCACAGTTGATCCAAATAATACATATTTTAAGGTTGACCAGATTTATGGTGCGTTGTTTACGTATGATATGCAGACATTGGTCCGTTTCCCTATTAAGCGTTGTGTAAAGGAGGTTCGTATTCCTGAGGGCGTAAAGAAAATGGCAACGGATGCTATGTATCAGTTGGACTGCGTGGAGGAGATTATTCTTCCTTCAACATTGGATACTATCCAATACGCTGTGTTCGACTGGTGTAATAATTTGAAAACGATTCGTTTTTCTTCAGAGTTCCCTCCTGTATTCTCAGATGGATATAATTTGAATCCTGGAGATGACTGGAACTATAGTCAATTAACGTCAGAGGGTAAGGCAAATCGTAATAATATGATGATTTATATGCCTTGTATTCCTGATTCAACTTTTGATGAAAGAACTGGTGAGTATGAAAGAGTGACACAAATTGATGCAAAGAGAATTAGCGGTTGGTTAGCTGATTTCGTTATTGTGGCTACTCCAGTTGAAGAGACTGTCAGTGGTACTCCTGTTTCTACGGATAGAGGTATTGCTTGGGTAGAAACAAAGAGAACTTGTGAGAATGATACTACCAAGATTATGGCAGAAGCAAGAGAGGGTAGCCGATTTATTCAGTGGAGACAAGGTTCTAATGGATTTATTACTAAAGATAATCCGTATGTGTTTACTGCTGGTGTGAGTGATACTTTCTATGCTTATTTTGCGAAAGGTGAGTATGGTGTTACTGCATTGGTAAATGATACATCATTGGGTCTTACTACTGGTTCTGGTATTTATGCAAGTGAAACAGAAGTGACGTTGACAGCTACTGCAAAATCATGTGGTAAATTTGTTAGATGGAGTGATGGTGTAACAACTGCAGAAAGAACGCTTACAGTAGGTGTTAAAGATACAACAGTTACTGCAATCTTCAATAGACTGACCAACAAGGTTACTGCTTCGGCTAACCAATATGGTTCTGTTTCAATTTATGATTTGAATGGTAATGTCATTACTTCTGGTTCTAATGTTGCATGTGGTGATTCGATTGTCTTTGTAGCTACACCTAATGAATATTGTTCATTTGTTAATTGGAATAACGATGGATCATTGATTAAGGACAAAGACACGATCATTGTGACAGATGATATTACAAGACGTGGAATTTTTGTTCAAGATTCTTTCCTTGTTACTTTCTATAATGTTGGTAACGTAGAGTTGTGTAAGGATAAATATGTATATGGAGTGACTCCATCTTGCACAGAACCAGAGAACATTGTAACCGCAGAATATACATATACATTTAAAGGATGGAATCCTGCAGTTACTCCTGTAAGAGGTGAAGCTACTTACTATGCTGTATATGACACAATAGCTAATCCTTACGACCTCATTACTGTTGTAGAAAATAATCAGACACGTAAGAAATACAAGTTTGGTGAGAGTGTTGCTACTCCAGCAAACCCTACAGTAAAAGAGGGATATGTATTCAAAGGATGGTTTGATGCTCCTGCAAATGGTGCAGAGGTTTCCTTCCCATTCAATATGCCTGCTAAGGATACTACTGCATACGCAGTATTAGTTCCTGATACATTCATTTTGACATACAAGACATTCGATTCACTCTCTGTTATCTCAAGAGAGAGAATTGCTTTCGGTGATGATGTGACCATGCCTACTACAGGTCCTGCTCGTGAGGGTTATACTTTCAAAGGATGGTCTTCTTCATTTACGACTATGCCTGCTCGCGACACATTTGTAGCTGCTGTCTATACCATCAATTCATACAAGTTGACTTTGAAAGACATCGATGGTGCTACACTTTCTGAAAAAACAGTAGAGTATGGTACTCAAATTGATGAACCTGATTTTGATAAAGAGGGTTATACTTGTAATGGATGGAAGAATGGCGAATCTGTCGCTAATTTCCCATTCAATATGCCTGCTCAAAATGTTACGTTGGTAGCTAACTGTAAGATCAATCAGTATACATTGGTATTTAAGTCTGATGATACAACGATAGTTGGTAAGATTATTGATGATTATAAGGCTGCAATTACTGCCAATGAGATTCCTACTGCATCCAAGACAGGTTATACATTCCAAGGTTGGGATCATGAAGTTCCTTCTATTATGCCAGCTTCAGATGATACCTTCTTTGCACAATGGACAATCAATAAGTATAATGTGAAGTTTAAGAAGAATGACGATGAGGTTATCTCTTCAAAAGATTATGATTTCGGTTCTAAATTTGATGTTCCTGCAAATCCAGATAGCTTAGGTTATACATTCCTAGAATGGGCTCCTTCTTTAGGAGACTCAATTGTTCCTGCTAAGGATTTGACATTCATTGCTCAATGGACAATCAACCAACATACGGTTACTTTCAAGAAGAATGACGATGAAATAATCTCTTCTAAGGAGTATAACTTTGGTGAGATGTTTGAAACACCTGCAGACCCAGACAGCGTAGGACATACGTTTGAGGGATGGGAGCCAACAGTTACTTCTAATAAGGTTCCTGATGAGGATTTGACATTCATTGCTCAATGGTCGATCAATTCTTACAAATACATTGTTGTAAAGAACAATGGTGAGAAGAACGATACAACCGTTTATGACTACAATGCTGAAATTAAGTTGCCTTCAACTCCAGAAAAAGAAGGTTACACATTCAAGGGTTGGTCAGACTCAACAACTGTAATGCCTGCTAAGAATGTCGTTACTGAGGCTCAATGGTCAATCAATCAGTATAATGTGACATTCATGATGAATGAGAAAGAGGTTCTTTCTTCTCAAGATTATGATTTCGGTTCAACATTTGAGGTTCCTGCTGATCCTGATAGTATAGGACATAAATTCTTGGGATGGAATCCAGAGATTGTCTCTACTGTTGTCCCTGCTGAAAGTTTGGTATTTGTTGCACAATGGAGTGTTAATTCATATAACTATACCATTGTTAAGAATAATGGAGAAGAAGATGAAACAACATCTTATTTCTATGGTGAGGAGTTTACCCTTCCTTCAACACCAAAAAAAGAAGGTTACACATTCATAGGTTGGTCTGATTCAACTTCTGTAATGCCAGATCACGATGTGACTACTGAGGCACAATGGAAAGTTAATTCTTATACGTTGACATTTAAAGATGAGTTGTCAGTAGATACTATCATCAAACAAACTACGGTTGAATATGGTAATCCAGTTGTTGCTCCTCAAGATCCTAAGAAGACAGGTTATTCTTTCGTTGCTTGGGTAGATGAAGATGGTTCTAGACTCACTTCTGCTGTTACTATGCCTGCTTCTGATATGACTTATAATGCAACTTATAAGATCAATTCATATATCATTAAGTTTGTTGATGGTGATGGTGAAGTAATCGTATCTGACGGACACAAGTACTCTGATACGTTAGAGTTCGGTAGCAAGATTAAAGTTCCTTCAACAGTTGAGCCTTGGAACGATGAGGAATTCTTGAATTTGTGGAGTCCAGCATTTAATGCAGACACAACGGTTCCTGCTAGTAATGTAACGTATGTAGCTCAATATAATGGAGAAAAAGTAAGAGTTAGATTCATAGATGGACTTACTTATGAAGTTTTGGATTCTATGGACTATAATACTAGTGCAAAGGTTCTTGAATATACAAAAAATGTCCCAGAACATGAAGGATATACGTTCTCAGGTGAATGGGAGTTGGCTAATAATGATCCTGTTACTTTCTCATACCAGTTACACTCTCAAGATGTTGATTTCTATTCAATATATGATATAAATTACTATAAGTTGACATTCCTTCGTGATGTAAATGATACTATTGATGTCTATGATTCAGTATCATATCAAACTAAGTTCTGTGGAAGAGAGGGTTGCATTTACCCTGATACTGCATACAAAAAGGGATATACATTCACAGGATGGTCTGATTCATTAGATGCAATGCCTGCTCATGATGTAACAATTATGGCTCAGTTCTCTATAAACTCTTACAATGTAACGTTTGTAAATCTTGCTACAGGAGAGAGAACGGTTGCATCTTATGAGTATGGTTCAGAAGTTTCTGCTGCTGATTTTTCAGAAGATGAATGTTATGAATATTTGAATTGGAGTGATCAAATGGAGAATGGACAAGATGTGAGATTTCCATTCAATATAGATCAGGATACTACTGTATATCTTCTCAATCAACTAAAGCAATATACTATTTCTTTCATAGATTATGACGGTGCAGAATTGTATACAGGTAAACAGTATGGCACACAATACTTGGTAAATAGAGAAGGTGATGAGTTGATTCATAATTACAAGAGCGATAATGACGATAAGAGTCTTAGTGTTGACTTGATTCCTAGTCGTGAGGGTTATACGTTTATTGGATGGACATCTGAATATAATGATGCAACAACTCCTGCAATGGCTAATTCGTTGTTGCTTGAGGTGTTAATGCCATGCTACGATATCGAATACAAGGCTAACTATGTAATTGATACATTCAATGTTTACTTGGCAAAAGACTTTGATGCTGGTAAGCCTATATTCTACGACACAATCTCGTATGTATTCAACGCAGACGTAACTGAGCCTGAGCGTGAGTCTATTACAGGTTATCATTTTAATGGATGGTACACATTCCCTTCATACGAGAATGTTGTCTTCCCATTCGTAATGCCAGCTCATGATACTATAATCTGTTTGTATCAATATTCTCCTAATCAACATGAGTTGACATTCAAGGATTATAATGATACTACTTTAAGAAGTACTACTGTAGAATATGGTACTCTAGTTGCAACTGCAGATTCAATCTCTTATGCAGCTCTTGTTCCAGTTCCTTCTCGTGAAGGTTATACATTCACTGGTTGGAATGACGAAGTTCCTGCAACTATGCCAGATGAGGATGTTGTCTTGACTGCTCAATACAGCATCAACTCATATCCTATCACATTCTACTTCGACAAGGATAGTATCTTATACACAGATACGATTGAATATCAATCTGCAATTTCTGTTCCTACTGTAGAGCGCGAAGGTTATGACTTTACTGGTTGGAATGCAACCATCCCTGGTAAGATGCCAGCTGATACGCTTGAGTTCTATGCTCAATTTGAGGCTATCCCTTACACATTGACTTTCGTAGACTTTGATAAGAGCGAGATCTCTAAGGCAGAATATACATTTGGAGATTATGTATCTTATCCTAAAGAGGAGCCTACTCGCGTAGGTTATACATTCATTGGATGGAAAGACTCTTTGGAGACTATGCCTGCTAAGAATGTTACTGTAACGGCTCAATACAGAATCAACCAACACACTGTAACATTCTACGACGACAACAAAGTCGAAATCGCTTCTATCAGCGGTGATTATGGTAAGGTTGTAACTGAGCCAGATGCACCAGAGCATGAAGGTTATAGCTTTATCGGTTGGGATAAGGAAGTTCCTGCAACTATTCCTGATTCAGATGTTGTTTTGAATGCTCAATATGCAATCAACGACTACTATGTATTCTTCTTGGATTACAATGGAGACACATTGCAGATTGATACAGTTCCATTTGGCTCAGATAACATTGCTTATCCAGCTGATCCAAAACGTGAGGGATATGACTTCGTCGGTTATATCGAGAAAGTGCCAACGACAATGCCTGCTCGTAACGTTATTGCTAAGGCACAATATGTTCTCATACAATACAGTGTTAAGTTCTATGATTCTTTCGACAACAAGTTGTTGAGCGACTTCCACGAGAATTACGGAACACCTGTAGTAGTTCCTACAGTTCCAAAACATGAAGGTTATACTTTCACTGGATGGTCTGATACTGTTCCTGCAACTGTTCCTGCAAAGAATGTAAAACTTACAGCTCAGTATGCAATCAACGAATATGTATTGACATTCAAATTCAAAGATTCAACAATCCAAAAAGAGAATGTTGAATATGGTGCTGATGTTGTAAGACCTACTTTCGTTCCTGAAGTTGGTTACCATTTCGTTGAATGGTCTGATAAGGACACTATTCAAAAGATGCCAGCTAAGAACGTAACAATCACTGCTAAGGTAGATGCAGATTTGCATACTATCACATTCAGAGATTATGACAGTACGTTGATCAGACAGGTAACTTCTAAGTATGGTTCTGTTCTTTCTACGGAAGACATTATGCCATCTCTTAAGGGTTATACATTTGATAAATGGTCTATCGATATCCCTGCAACAATGCCGGCTTATGATACTGTTGCGTATGCAGAGTATGTTCCAAACCAATATACAATTACGTATAAGGATTATGACCAATCTGTTGTTCGTGTAGATACATTCTTCTACAAAGATACAATTAAGGCTATCGAAGGTCCAGAGCGTGAAGGTTATACATTCAAAGGTTGGAAAACAATCCCTACTACAATGCCTATCGGTGGTGTTGAGGTAACTGCTCAATACAAGGTTAACTCTTATATCATCTCATTTAGATCTATGGATAGCACTAAGATTGAGACTAAGAATCGTGAGTTCGGCTCTGAATTAGTAGCTCCTGAGATTCCAGAACTTGAAGGATACACTACTTTGGGATGGGATAAAGAGGTTCCTGCAACCGTTCCAGCAAAGAATGATACATTCTATGCTCAATATCAAATTAACAAGTACAGTTTGTCATTTGAAGATAAGGAAGACGGAACTATTTATCAGAGTGATTCTTTGAATTACAATTCAGTGGTTACTCTTCCTGCAGATCCTACGAAAGAGGGTTATACTTTCGCTGGATGGGATATGGATGTTCCAACTAACATGCCAGCTTTGAATATTGTAACGTATGCAGTATGGAAGGCTAATCCTTATGTTCTTTCATTCGTTGATTACAATGATTCAATTCTTGATATCGACACATTGGACTTCGGTGCTAAGGTTGTTTACCCTGCTGATCCAGTTCGTGAAGGTTACAACTTTGTAGGTTGGGCTGATTCACTTCTCACAATGCCAGCTTACAATGATTCAATCATCGCTCAATATCAAGTTAAGAAGTATGAGGTTATCTTCAAAGATGGCGACAGCATCATCTTCAAGGATTCTTTAGCATACGGTGATACAATCATCGCTCCTGCAGATCCAGAGAAGAAGGGTTACCAATTTGATGGATGGAATCCAGAGGTTCCTGTTACGGTTCCTGCTTATGATATAATCCTTACTCCTACATGGACGAAGGCTGAGTTCGTAATCACATTCTTGGATTACGATAGCACAGTGGTTGCTCAAGACACATTGATGTTCAACGCTAACATTGTTAAGCCTAAGGTTACTCGTGAGGGTTACACATTCACTGGATGGAATCCAGAGGTTCCTAATAAGATGCCAGGTGCTGATTTGACAACAATTGCTGAATATACGATCAACAAACATGAGGTTATCTTTGTTGACGGCGATGACAATATCATCTACAAAGATTCTTTGTACTTCGGTGATACAATCGTAGTGCCAGCTGATCCTACTAAAGAGGGATATGACTTCGCTGGTTGGGATCCAGAGGTTCCTGTTACGGTTCCTGACGAAGACCTTTTGATTACTCCTGTATTCACTAAGGCTGAGTTCATTATCACATTCTTGGATTTCGATAGCACTGAGATATTCAAAGATACTTTGTCATACGATTCTAAGATCGCAGTTATTAAAGATCCTACACGTGAAGGTTACACATTCTCTGGATGGAATCCTGTGGTTCCTAACAAGATGCCAGGTGAAAACTTCACTACAATCGCTGAGTATACTATCAACTCTCATATTGTTACTCTTCTTGATGATGATGACAATATCTTGTTCAGAGATACTTTCGTATACGGTGATTCAATCAAAGTTGACACAGTTCCTTCTAAGGATGGATTCACATTTGATGGATGGAACCCTGTAATCCCTGAGTTGGCTCCAGATAGCGATATTATCGCTCATCCAACTTGGGTTGAAGATGCTTTGGTATTGGATTCTGTTGATGCGTTCGCTGACAACTTCTGCGCTGGTGATGTAGCTCGCGTTTACTACAGCGTTTCAAGCGGTAAACCAACAAGCTTCACAATCACATTTGACGATGCTACTACAGATGCTGGATTCAAGACTCAAACAGGTACAATTGGTGAAGATGGCGAAATCTTCATGACAATCCCTGAGGGTGTTGAAGAAGGTGTTTACACTGCTACTTTGCAATTGACAGGTGTGGATAGCACTAGCAACGCGGTTGACTTCAAGTTCGCTACTAACCTCTCATCTAGATACATTAGTAGAATGTGGGATGACGTAGTTGTATGCGATAACTCAGATGAAGAATTCGAATCTTACCAATGGTATAAGAATGGTGAGAAGATCAAGGGCGCAACAAAACAATTCTACTGCGAATTGGGTGGCTTAGACGGATTCTATTCTGTCATTGTTAAGACGAAAGATGGTAAGAAGAAACATATCTGCGGTATCCAATGCGATTATGTTCTCCCTCCATTCTCTCTTATCGCTTACCCTAACCCAGCTAAGGCTAATGAACAATTCACTCTAGAAGTGAAGGGCTTGACTGAGGAAGAGTTGAAAGATGCTAAGATCTCTGTATTCAGCGTTTCTGGTAGAGTCGCTCTCACAGATTCTGATGTTGAATATAAGAATTTAGTTTCTTTGCCTCACGGCGAATACATCGCTTTGGTAACATTTGAAGGCAAGAGTGCATTCTGTAAGATTTTAGTTCGTTAATTCATTCAAAGTAGTTAATTAAGTAATAAAATGAATAATTTCAAATCAATTGTGGCTGCTGCTATTGGACTCCTAATTGGAGTCCAAGCCAGCGCACACGATAACTTCAATTATTTGAATATCACAGCTGGTGGTGGTCTTCATACTATGCGTCATAATCCTACATTAGGCGAATTTGATGAAGGCTCCAAATTTAAACCATGTTTTGGTGGCGCATTCAACGTCAACTATATTCACTTCTTCGGTAGCCATTTCGGTCTCGGTACTGGTTTGGGCGCATCTTACAACCAATCTCGTTCTATCCTTAATGGTATGGATGTTAGCTTGGAAAATGATGCTTACAATGGTAATCAAGCTTACGAATATCGTATGCTCTATTCCGATTGGGAAGAGGTTCAACGTGCTATCGTTGCTGAATTGCCTTTGGGATTTTATGGTAGAACTGACCTCAACGAGAAACTCTCTCTCTTGGTCGGTATCGGTGGTAAACTAACTTTCCCTTTCTACTATAAGTATGAAGTAGTTGATGGTGATCTTGAAACTCGTGGTTATTATAAAAAATACAATAATGAGTTTTTTGACTTGCCTCAGCACGGATTCGGTCATGATAATTCTCTTTACTCAGGTTCAACAGATGCTAAACTTGGTTTCTCTGCTTACTTAGATTTAGGCTTTAATCGTTGGATGAATGAGAAAACGGCTTTGTATTGGGGTGCATACTTCAATTATGGTATTACTGACCTTACGAAGTCTCACCAAACTGCTTTGTACGATGTGAATTCAAACTATTCAGGAGTTCACGCTTCCAAAGTAGTTGACAAAGCATCTCTTCTTTCAGCAGGTGTGAAAATTGGTGTTACACTTGCCTTTGGTAAGAAGCCAGAACCAGTTATCAACGATACAGTCTTTGTTAAGGATACTGTTAGCATGGATGATCAGTTGATTCTTCAAACTCCTGATACATTGGCTGCAGATTCTTCTTGGATTGATGTGGCTGATATGATTGAGAAGTTGCCAGATTGGGATCACTTCAACTATAAGAACAAGGCTGCATTGGAAGAGGCTACTAAAGCATTCTCTGCTTTGTCTGACAGTGCTAAGGCTGAGATTCCAGAGAACTTACGTGATAAGTTGTTAGGATTGAATACAAACGTAGCTAAGTCTACTATCCCTAACTTGGAAAGCTCGTTGAAGATCAAGCACTCTTACGGATTCGCATTCTCTTCTTCTGATGGTCACTTTACGAAGGAACAAACAGATTACATGCACTTCGTGGCAGACTGTTTGAAGATGAACCCTCAGGCTAAGATCAGTGTGATCGGTTATACATGTAACATCGGTTCTGAAGATCAGAATGAGGTGTTCGGTTACGACCGTGCAATCCACGTACACAACTACTTGATCCGTTACGGTGCCTTCGAAGATCAAATCCAAATGGATACGAAGACGTTCCATGATCCAGTTGCTCCTAACGACTGCGAGAAGAACCGTTCTAAGAACCGTCGTACTGAAATTAAACTGATTAAGAAGTAATTTCAAAATAGGACTATATGATTGACGAGGGATGCGTGTTTCATGCATTCCTCGTTTTTTTACTATTCCTTTTACCATTCCTAAAATTAAATTCCATTAAAATATACCACATAATTTGATATTTATTAAAAAATATATTTTTCACGAATAATTAAAAGTGAATCCAATATGTTGTGAGAAAAAATTTTACCTTTGTAGCGCTTTTTGAAGAGATGATTACGGGATGACTGATGAAAACCACTAGATGACGTTTGACGATGTTTGTATGACGACGTAAATGTGAATACATCATATTGTTTAAAATTAATCTTAAAATACAAAAACATGAAAAGTACAATTAAAAGAATCACCTGGCTTGTCTGGGTGTTTGTAATGCTGTCAGGTGCAAACACATGGGCGGCAGAGTCTTCTGAGAAAGTGATTAGTATGATTGAACAATTGCCGAATTGGACAGATTTCAATTATACAAACAAAGATGCTTTGAATGCGGCTACTAAGGCTTTCTCTGCATTACCAGACAGTGTGAAGAACCAAGTTCCTGCTAACTTGCGTGAAAAATTGAATAGCTTGAATGCCAATGTCGCTAAATCTACAATTCCTAACCTCGAGAAGTCGTTGAAAGTAAAACATTCCTATTCTTTCGCTTATTCCTCTTCTGATGGTCACTTTACAAAAGAACAAACAGACTACATGCGTTTTGTGGCTGATTGCTTGAAGATGAACCCTAAAGCTAAAGTGAGTGTGATCGGTTATACATGTAACATTGGTTCTGAAGATCAGAATGAGGTGTTCGGTTACGACCGTGCAATCCACGTACATAACTACTTGATCCGCTACGGTGCTTTCGAAGATCAAATAGTAATGGATACTAAGACTTTCCACAATCCGGTTGCTCCTAATGATTGCGAGAAAAACCGTGCTAAGAATCGTCGTACAGAGATCAAATTGATAAAGAAATAATCTGACAGGTTTAGCTAAAGATAAGCCTACAACATTATACAAAACAAGACGAGGGATGCCACTATCGGTTGTCCCTCGTCTTTTTATTGCTGAGTAGATGATGACCAATGCTGCAACATAGACATTTGTTCAAATCACAATACTGCGTCTTCAACTCAATTAGTGCTTGTGATTGATAGGCATTGCTCACCTCTTGTCCAAGTTCTTTCCATCGCTCTATTATGTTGTTTTTCTCTGGCGGAATCCCCTCTAATAGTTGCAGGACACTCTCCTGCATAGTTTGGTTTTCATGTTTCTCTCCATAAATATAAAGTAATGGAACAACTGCGTTGATGATGAGTGTGTTTATGGTGCTGTCATCCAAATGCTTGCTTCGATGTGCAGACTCCTTTCCAAACTTATAATGGCTTTCCCAATAGAGAGAAGTTTTACACTGGAATAAATTTCGTATCTGCTCATTACTTTTGCTTTCCATGATTTTTGAAAACAGATGATCCGACACGTGAATCAGTGCAGCAAACTGAGCTATTTTCACATGAGGGAAATTGGAAGGGCGCATCTTAGAGTATTTCCAAAGGGTACCGTCAATGGGTGTCAGTTCAAATTTTTTACGTAAGTAGTCGTAATGTTTTCGTAAGGCTGCTTCGTATTCGTCTTGTGGTTGGTCATGTAATAGTCCGGCTTGTCCAAGCAATAGAGCTTCCACCTCCATCAGATTGTTTTTATGTTTTGCTAACACACGTAAGGGAAGTGACTTGGCCAGTAGTTCAAACGGGAGCGCATTGGTGTGCATTCCGAAACTCTTTAAAAGTACCAGGTAGAATGTGGAGGACCAATCGTTTTTGTTAGATTCCAAGAGTTGAGCTATCTCTCTTGATTTACGATGAATTCGTTCACAAATCATTCGTGTGAGTTGGAAGTTCAGGTAATCTTTGTCGATGTTGGTCCAAAGTGCACTGCATCGAATCCACCCATTACTTTGAGATAGCAGATCGTAGTTTCGTTTCATGTTCGCTTCCAATTCTATTACCATCTGCGGTATGACCTCCCCGTTTTTTCGATAGATACGCATATCTGATTTCTCCACCACATGAAGGATGATGGAGTCGTAGCGCAGATCGTTTTCATGATGATGTCTGTACCAATCGGAGGCAGACAGGTGTATCTCGATGTTACCAGCCCACATGGTGGTTCCAATCTTCACTTTTGCATTGAAAAAATCGGGTCCAGCATCTTTGTTGAGCTGACCGACATCAATAATCTCCAATGGAATACCATCCACGGTTTGGATTTGTGTCATTTTGAAATGCTTGCATTGCCAGGCATATTGCAGTAGGCTTTCATTCATAGATTTCATAATAAGAGTTAACAGATATAATTTTCCCTTCAAAGTTCGCAAATTTTTCTAAATTTGTATCTGTTTTATCAGTAAAAATATGAGTGCCAGAAAAAAAATTGCTTTTATCATTAATCCTATTTCAGGAACAAGTAAGAAAAAGGATCTTCCCGATTTGATCAAATCCAAGATGGATTTGGAAATATGGGAACAGCCAGACATCGTTTTTACCGAGCATCAAGGACATGCCAGCGAGTTGGCAAAGAAATTTGCCGAACAATCGTATGACGTGGTGGTGGCCTGTGGTGGAGATGGAACTGTGAATGAGGTAGCCTCTGGTTTGATTGGTTCCAATACCTCTTTGAGTATTGTGCCGTATGGATCGGGTAATGGGTTAGCTCGTCATTGGGGTTTTTCTTTGAAACCTAAGAAGGCGATCGAACAAATTTGTTGTGGTACCAGACATCCTATGGATTATGGTATCGTAAATGGTTTAAAATTCTTCTGTACATGTGGTACAGGTTTTGATGCTCATGTCAGCCATGTATATGCGAAAGATGGACATAGGGGTTTCATCACCTATTTGAAATATATTCTTTCTGAATATCGGACGTATACTCCCAATGATTATCAGTTGGAGGTGAATGGAGAGGTCATTAATCGTAAGGCGTTTGTGATTACATTCGCGAATGCTTCTCAGTATGGTAATGATGGCTTTATAGCGCCACATGCTAGTACGCAGGATGGTGTTATGGATATATGTGTGATGGATTCTTTCCCAGTTACATCAGTTCCTGTTTTAGCATGGCAGTTGCTGAAAAAGAAGTTGGATAGAAGTTCGTATACCCACTATTATCGTGCGAGTGAGGTGACACTCAAACGTTCGTTCGAAGGAGAATTCCACGTAGACGGGGAAGCCGTTGAAATGGGCAAGGAGATAAACGTCAAAATCATCTCCGACCAACTACATATCTGGATATGATGGTGGAGATTTGACGGAATAAGAAGGGAAGGCATTATTTTGAAAATAATGCCTTTTCTATTTTTTCGGAGATACCTAACCTGCCGTTAATGACGGAGACGACTTCGAATCTTCCTTTCGTACATAACTGATTGTCGGCAAGATTGTAGATGTCTTCGTAAAAGACGTATCGTATACCCTCTTTTTGCACGTTGAGTCGACAAACAAATTTATCATTGCTTTTTAAGGAACGTTTGTATTGTAGTTCTGCTTTTGCTACAACTAAAATAATGCCTTCGTTTGTCAGTTCCATAAAGTCCAGATTGAGAGTTTGGATATATCTGTGACGGGTATGTTCCATGTAATGCTGATAGTTGGCATTGTTGACAATCCCTTGCACATCGCACTCATAATCTCTCACCTCAAATTCATATTCAAAAATGTATTCCATCTTAGCTTTATTTTTGGTGCAAAGGTAAGGAAATCTTTTTAGGTGTGACCTATAAATATGCCAGTTGGATAACTTTTTTTATACCTTTGCACCTCAGATATAGAGTGTTTTTTTAGTTGATTTAAATGAATATGAATACAAAAATTACTACTACTATTATTGTCGTATGTCTTTTGGGAATTGCGACAATGTTTTCTCTCTCTTATGGAAAATGTGATGATAAGGAGAACATAAAGACTGTGGATAATGGTTGCTTGGAACATACGTATGATGTAGTAGAGGATGCTGGAGATGTTAGAGTGATTGACAATAGGAAATCCTTTGTTTCTGGAGAGTTGAAATATGTTGTTATTGATAGTCGGAATCTTTTTGTATCGGTAATATCAGTACAGAATAAGGAGAAAATAGTCGGGGCATTTTCAATTCCCTCGAAGGTGACACATGAGGGGACGACTTATACTGTTACGGAGATTGGCCCTGTTGCGGATATTGGAGAGATTGCATTCCATGGATGTCGTAAGTTGCAATCGATTGTTATACCAAATACTGTTACGGAAATCCATGGGTGTCCGTTTGATAAATGCTCATCTTTGACTGCCATAAATGTTCTTAATCCTAATGCTAAATTAGATGAAAGTGTTTTCTTTGGATGGGGTGAAAACGTAGAAATCACCTTTGATAATGCAGTTTATCGAGGCATTGTTGGTAATCCTTACTATCTTCTTGTGAAAGCAAAAGATAAGACGATTACATCCTGCAAAATCCATGAAAAATGTAGAATGATTCACTGGGAAGCTTTCAACGATTGTAAAGAACTTCAATCCATTGATATTCCTAATTCAGTTGAATCAATTGGTAATCGAGCATTTGTGGGTTGTTTGAAGTTGCGATCTGTTACAATACCTAACTCTGTTAGATCAATAGGTCCGAGAGCATTCCCATTTTGTCATGAACTAATGTTTAATGTTTATGAAAATATGTTTTATTTGGGGAATGAATCTAATCCTTATTATGCTTTGATATCGACTAAAAACAATTGCGATCCAGAGTATAAAATTCATGAAAATTGTGAAATAATTGCAAGTGGTGCATTCCACTATACTAATAAGGCAACTTCCATCACGATTCCAAATTCTGTTAAAGTGATTGGCGATTACGCATTTTGTTACAGTAAAACGTTACAGTCTATTACGCTTCCAACTTCTCTTAAAGAAATAAATACAGGTACTTTCTCCAACTGCCCATCTTTAACATCTGTTACTATACCTAATACTGTCACGAAAATAGGTAGTTTTGCCTTCTACAATTGCACGAGTCTAAAATCCATTGAAGTCCCTAATTCGGTTACCTCAATTGGTGTTTGGACTTTTAAGGGAGTCGAAGATGTTCGTTGTTCTGCTGAGATTAGGGAATGTATGGAATCATTGACAGGGGAAATGAGGAGACCATATCGTTAAGGTGGAATCTATAAATTTATTTCGTAGGATTTTGATCCAGTAGGGGCGTGACGTGCCGAGTCCGTTCCCGTTGTAGTGTGAAAAAACGACTTACATTCGCAAGCACCATGCTGATGTAAGTCGTTTTCTGATAATTTATTGGAAGAACCGTTACTTCACTTCTGCCTTAAACGATTTGTCTTTGTTTGATAAAATATAAACGCCGACAGGAAGGTTCATCTTACCGATGGTCTCATTGACGCTCTCTTCCTTCGTGAAGATGATGTTGCCAATCTTCTTTCCTGTTGGGTCGTAGATGATATATTTACCCAATGGCTTGGTGTCTGTTTCTGCATATATATTCTTTACACCTACCGATTCTGCATTGAAGTTGATCCAATCGATATTTGCATAACTGCCATCGATGACAATGCGCATCGTGTGTTTGCCTTCTGTTAATTTGGCAGTACCATTGACGGTGGTGTAAGTATCCCATGTGCCATCTATGTTTGGTACACTGATCTTTCCCGTGACGTCAGTGCCATCTATCTCGATGTGAAAAGAAGAATTGTCACTTCCAGAAGCTACTCGTGCACTCCAATCGTAAGTGTCTGAGATCGTTACATTGACTGTATATTCCATCCATTCGCCGGCATTGGTCCATCCAACCATATAACCTCCCTCGTGAGCGGTGATATCCACTCCTTCCTCTCTGTATTCTTTTCCTTTGTTTTCTTCTTCATCGTCAGAATAAGCAACGCCACTTCCTCCTAAGTCAAAATCTTCTGCTTCGATCTTACCTGGAATGACGCTTGGTGTCCCATGATATGGAGCTCTTGGCACACGAACGAGAATGGAGACGGATGATTGACCTTCCTTGCCCTCGTTATCTTTCGCTACAGCTGTGATATTGTATGTTCCTGCTTTCAGAGTACCGATGTTCTGTGAGTAAGGTGCAGAGGTGCTTTCTCCAATCACTTCATCGTTGAGATAGAACGTAACGGATTGTATGCTTCCGTCTTCGTCACTTGCCTCTGCGGTGACTGTGATATCTGAACTCTCATCCAATTTGTCACTTTCTGTTGGTGAGGTGATTTTCACCTTTGGCGTACCTTTCTTACCTTGACCGATGAATGTGCTGACACTCTGTCCATCCAATGTAACCTTGAAGGTACTTCCACTGCCTGCGATGTCACTCTCTTTGGAGACGTTCTTCTGTCCGTTTGTTACATATCGTTCCCAAGTGCTTATTTCCGTGCCAGGTATTGAAAAGGTAATTGTTTGAGATGATGTGTTTTTGTTAACAGCTACAATCACGATGTCATTATCCTTCTTAAAGGCGGATACATTCACGTTGTTGGCAGGTTTTTGTGTGGCATCGATTCTGACGAAACCAGGACGAACGAATTTAGAATAATGTGCAAAACAGTAACCACGTTTAGTCACATTGCCATTATCCTTTATCAAACTGTAAGATCGACGGATGTACCACCATACATAGGTCTGAAAATTACCTACTACCATTGCATTTGTCATGTGATCGGACACTTCCAAGGCTTCTGGCCATGTGTCGGCATCACTTGAACTGTTTGGGTAATATACCTCCGTCATCCATAGCTCTTTCCCTGCACCTTTGGATTCCCAAAGAGGATAGGTGAAATTGCTAACTTGTGTGCCGTATAGGTGAGTGGCAAGTATATCCAAGTTAGCCAATGCCTTATCATCTTTTAGTATAGGGTCGGAAGTGCTTTTGGTATATTGGAAAGACTCTGGAGCCATTACTCGGCAGTTGATGTCTTTGGCATAATCCCTCATAAAGGTTGCCATGTCATTGGATGGCCACCAAGTCCAGTCAGATCCATAATCTGGCTCGTTTTGAATGGACATGGCATACAAGTCGATGCCATTCTGCTTCATATAGTCGATGAATTTGTTCAAATGCTTCACATAATCACCATAAGAACTTGTCTTTAATCTTTGTGAAGAACTATATGACTCTGTCATATTGCTTGGCGGACTCCAAGGGGATGCGAAGACGTAGGCTCCTTGCTTAATAGCATATTTGGCCGTTTCAATCTCTTTCGACCAGTTGCTTTCAACAGGGTCTACGTGAATACGTAGGACAGATAAACCTAGTTGGTTATCTCCATTATCAAAGGCTGTTTTCCTTTGTGATTCAGATAAGTCATTAATCCATGTTGGAAAGTTGATTCCTCCAAATCCACGGATGACCTGGTGCTCTTTGTTGATGTCTACATTGACAGTTTGTGCAGAAAGCACTGCCGGAAGAAGAGTTAGCGAGGCCAACACCCATTTCCTCAAATGTTGCATGATGTGGTTTTTCATTTCAGTACTACAGTTTTAATTTATATACAATAGTGTCTAATATAATGTCGATAATATGGTTCTAATTGTAGAAAACGAGTCTTTTGTTCTCATTCTCACCTTGCAAAGATAAAAATACATTCTTTAATTTTGACGATATAAGAAAAAAAATTATATTTTCGAGAGATTTTTGCTTTAAAAATCAAAATGAATTCATAGATCCCACCTTGAAAATTATGATTTTTTGTATCTCTCTGTAAATATGTGAGATAAATAGATTAAAATAGAATTTGATGACAAAACAGGTCGGTAAATTATTGCTTTTATTTAATCTCATTGCCGTGATTCTAATGGCGTGCACTTATCAACAGCCAACTCCCAATGAATCGCACGAGATGATGGTGGATACTACTCCCGTCGTCCCGAAGAAAGATACGGTCTACTCTTTGAAAATTAGTGCGGTAGGGGATTTGATGGTGCATGATTATCAGATACTCAGAGCTCACCGCAGTGACACGGACTCATTTGATTTTTCACCTGTTTTTAAGCAAGTTCAACCCTACTTTGATGAGGCAGATATTCTTTTGGGTAACTTGGAGACCGTTTTTGCAGGAAAAGATAATGGAAGAAGCAATAAGGTTCTTGGTTATTCTTCTTTTCCTTATTTCAATTCACCGAATGCTTTTGCTGAGACGTTGGCTGAGGTTGGTTTTGATCTTGTGACCACTGCCAATAATCACACGTTGGATGCATATCCGGAGGGTGTGGTTGCCACATTGAATTTATTAGATTCATTGGGTATCAGACATGTTGGAACGGCTCGAGATTCGGCGGAAAAACGACAACTGTGTCTTATAGAAAAGAATGGAATCCTTGTTGGATTCTCTGGTTATACCTATAGCTTAAATGGCATTCGTCGTCCGAAAGACAAACCTTATTTGGTGAATGAATTCGTTAATTATGATACGATAAAGATAAGAGAGATGTGTGACGAGATTCGTCGACTGAAAGCAGCTGGAGCTGATTTTGTGGTCTCCTATGTTCACATTGGCACAGAGTATCAAAAGAAACCGAATGTATACCAGCGAAAAGTGGCCGATTCCCTATTTCACGCTGGGGCTCATCTGATCTTGATGAGTCATCCTCATATCTTACAGAAAATGAGTGTATTGACATCGAAAGACTCTTTGCAGAAGAGTTTGGTGGCTTATTCATTGGGTAATTTCATCTCTTCGCAAGTGGGTACAGAGAGTACGTTTAAAGATATTGGCGCCATTTTGGAGGTGGAGGTGAAAAAAAGGAATGACACGACTTCCATTAGTGCGGTCTCTGTGATTCCCACATATTCTTATTGGAGAAAAGACCATATAGGGGTTCTCCCAGTCATCAAGGCACATGATACACCAGACAAGGTGATTAAATTAAGGAGGAAAGATACAGTGAAGATTAACAAAGCATATTATCATACATTAGAGGTACTTCGCGGAGATATGGATAGTACGTTGTGGAAAATTGAGGATGAACGGTATCGCTTGGAGTGGAAGTGAATTCTATAAATTTATCGTTTGCCCGATTATTTTCACATTTTAGTTTATCTTTGCACGCAAAGGAAAGACAAATTATATGAAACGACTTGTATTTTTATTGAGTATTTTTTTTAGTATTGGTTTTGCATCGGCACAATTAGTACCCCTGAATTTTGGCAATTTTGAATCGTGGACTACTCGAAGTGTGAAGGAGTCTGCGATAATTGGTGGCGCGACCAAGAGCATCTATGTGTTAGGACCCAGCGAACATATATCGGCAGACAAATTGGCACCCTATCAGTATGGGAAGAAAACGTTTTGGTCTTCTTCTAACACCTATGCCAAGGTGGCTGGAATCACAAAGGCTAGTTGCTCTGTGGAACCTGAAACACGAGATAGTGGTAAATGTGCAAGATTAGACACCAGGATTGAGAAAGTGAAGGTGTTGGGTCTTATCAATGTCTCGGTGCTTGTTTCTGGTAGCTTGTTTACTGGTGAGACGATAGAACCGATTAAATCAGCTGATGATCCTTATTGCAACATCAGTTTTGGCGTTCCATTCAACAAAAAACCGAAGGCACTCGTATTGGATTATAAATGTAAAATCTCCAAAAACAACTATGTGATGAAAATCTCCGGTATGAGCTCAAAACGCATTGATGGTGTGCAAGACCGTGCCGAGATCATTGTCTATCTTCAAAAAAGATGGGAGGATGCAGCGGGGAACATTCACGCAGTCCGTGTAGGTACCATGCGTACGCAACTGACGGAAGACGTGCCAGATTGGAAGAATGCGCAACGAATGGAGATTCATTATGGAAATATCACCCAGACCGATTATTATAAAGATTATATGCAGTTGACCAATCGCTATCGTGCCAAGAATAGCAAAGGTATGGTGGTGCCGATACAAGAAGAGGGATGGGGAAGTGAACAAGACACCCCCACTCATGTGCTTGTGATGGCAACTGCAGGAAACCACGGTGCGTTTATTGGAACCGTAGGTAATACATTATGGGTGGATAATATTTGTTTTGAATATTAAAGGTGAATTGATAGGACTCACCTAAAGAAGGAGAATCATGCCATTCGAATTTGCATTTGCAGATGGAATAGCATGATTCTCTGTTATTTTTCCTCTAAAATTGAGTTAACTTCTTCTGTCGTTTTGTATAGTTTGTCTTTGCAATATTTGATGAGCTCTGTGGCACGTTTGGCCTTCGTGGTGAGTTCATCAATCTCTAATTCATTAGCCTCCAACTGAGATAGAATCTCTTCCAACTCCGTAATAGCACTTTTATAATCTTTGATCTTAGCCATACATTAATACATTTTGTAAGTGGTCTTAAGCACTCTGAATTCAGTGCGTCGGTTGATAGAGTCTGCAATCTCTTTTTGCTCGTTGCTGATGAGTGAATTGATGTATTCCTCATCGAGGACATCGCCCACCTTCAAGAAACTATATTTCTTTTGGATGGTTTTATCAACTGTGACGGGTTGCGTCTTTCCATATCCCTTTGCAGTGAGTCGCTCCGCTTCAATTCCTTTCTTTATAAGGTAATCGACAACAGACTGAGCTCTTTTACCTGAGAGTTGCAAGTTGCCTTCGGCTGATCCGACACGGTCGGTGTGAGCACCAATCTCGATGGTGATATTTGGATTATCGTTTAGAATCTTCACAAGTTTATCCAATGCCGTAGATGACTCTGGAGTCAGTGTCGCTTTTCCGAATTCGAAGAATATATTATCCAATCCGACAGGCTTGCTGAGTGATGCCAAATTGAAGTGTATAGGGAAGGTTTTGGAGTCTTCCAAATCCATGGTGACAGCCTCTTCCTTTTGATTCAGATATCCTCTGCAGTTTCCCAACATCACATAGTGAACATTCTTGTTGAGTGAAATTTTGAAGGAACCATCTTTTTTGGTGTGTAACTTCATGTTTGTACCATCATCGCCGACAATTCGGATGGTGGCATCTCCTAGGGGCTCTCCACTTAGGTCGGTTACTTTTCCGTCGATCAGATATTCGATAGGAGGAAGTTCAAATTCATATAGCTTGTCATATCCTTTTTTCTCGCCTCTGTTGGATGAGAACATACCTTTCTCCATTCCAGTGATAAAACTGATACCGAAATCATCTCCGTTAGAGTTGATAGGATACATCATATTGGATACTTCCCATTCGCCATTTTCCAGCTCTGTAGCGTAGAATAGATCGAGTCCTCCAAATCCAGGGTGTCCGTTGGATGAGAAGTAGAGTGTGCCGTCTTCTCTCATGTATGGGAACATCTCGTCGCCTGGCGTGTTGATACTAGGTCCTAAGTTGACAGGTGCTCCGTATTGAGAACCGTTTTTCTCACTTCTCCATAAGTCTTTGCCACCAAATCCTCCAGGAAGGTCGGACACGAAGTATAGATATTTATCATCAGGTGATACTGTTGGGTGTGCAAAGGTGATGGAACTATCTTCTGATAATTTCACTTCTGTCACCTTACCCCATTTACCCCCGGAACGAGTTACTGTGCATATCTGTGCACCACGATTTTCACCCTTCTCCACATAACAACGTGTGAAATACATGGTCTTACCATCAGCAGAGAAGGATACGGAACCCTCGTCGAGGTCGGTGTTGATATCCCCTTCCACTGGTTCTATGTTATCCCACTCACCGAGAGCGTTGCGTCTTGCCGAGTAGATGTCGTTGTTTCTCACACCTGTGATTTTGCTGGCATTACCGCCGATTTCTTTGTTTTCACGAGTGGAGTTGAAATAGACGATATCTGGATCTCCGCCAGGAAATGCTGGTGAGAATTCAGTTCTCTTTGAGGCAAATTTGGTTTGTTTAGAAACGATATAGCGAGTAGGGTGTTCTTTCCATTCAGCAGCATCCAGAGATGACTGTTTGCCGTTGATTGCACGAATATCATCTGGATGATTTTGTAGGTAGATGTCATATTGAGCGATGGCATCTTTCTCCTTTTTATTTTTCCTTAGGGCATCAGCGTAGTAGAGGTATACGATAGAGTCCTTATAGTTGTAACGAACAGCGTTCGAAAAAGCTCTCTCTGCCTTTTCGTTTTCGTTGATAAGAGAGTAACACTCACCCAATCGGAATGCAGAATAGGCTTTCATCTGACGGTCTTTCACCTTCACTTTTGGATAAACCTTATTGTAGATAGATGCGGCGTTGTAGTATTCGCCGACCTCATATTTTTTGTCCGCTTTTTTCAACTTTTGTTTGAGAGAGCAATTTGAGAAAAGCAGAGTCGGAAGCAATATTAAGATTAAGTATTTGAGACGCATATTGTATGATATTGTTATCAGTAATAAAAACGGATTGTTACCTCTTTTATTTTAATTTAAGGAGTTCCATCCTTGTGCTTTCAAATCTATTTCATCGCCTTGACGGGTGATGAGACGGCAACCAAGTGCTTTGTCGGTGGTGTGTCCGATGACTTTGATTCCCGGAATCTTTTGAACAATCTCGTTCGCAGACAATGGAACGGTGAAGAGCAGTTCATAATCTTCGCCTCCGTTGAGAGCAGCGGTTGTTAAGTTCATATTAAATTCCTCTGCCATCACAGCCGTTTGATAGTCGATAGGAATACGATCTTCATACACGCGACAACCTAATCCGCTTTGATTGCAGATGTGTAGCAATTCGGAGGATAATCCGTCGGAGATATCCATCATTGCGGTTGGTAGGATATTGTTTTTCGCCAACTCCTCGATGATATCTTTTCTTGCTTCTGGTTTTAGTTGGCGTTCGATGATGTATTCTTTCCCTGCGAAATCAGGTTGGATTGATTCGTCACCTTTGAAGATGTTCTTCTCGCGTTCCAAGAGTAGAAGACCCATGTAGGCTGCACCAAGGTCGCCCGACACACAGAAGAGGTCGGTGTTTTGAGCGCTGTTCCTTTGAACGACTTTTCCTTTTTCTCCTTCACCAATGCAGGTGATGCTGATGGTCAGTCCTGTCAGTGAGGCAGAGGTGTCGCCACCCACCAAATCCACTCCGTATTTTTCGCAGGCAAGTCGGATGCCAGCATATATCTCGTCAAGATCCTCTATGGAGAAACGTTTGGAGATACCTAAAGAGACCGTGATTTGTTTGGGTTGCCCGTTCATAGCGTATATGTCAGAGAAATTGACAATGGCCGATTTGTAACCCAAATGCATGAGTGGACAATAGGTTAAATCGAAATGAACCCCCTCTAAAAGCAAGTCGGTTGTTACCAGCACTTGTTTGTCTTTGTAGTCGAGGATGGCAGCATCATCGCCAACACCCTTTAGTGTGGATTCGTTTTTTAACGTGAAGGATTCGGTTAAATGTTTAATCAGTCCGAATTCACCCAATGTAGATATCTCGGTTCTCTCTTTATTTCCCATTTTGATCTTTTTTGTTTTCAAGATTTTTCGTGGTGATTTCTCCTCTGATGAAATCGCCATTTTTCTGAATGAAAGGAAGAGCATTTCCTTTCCAGTATTTCTTATATTTTCTTTGTCTCAATTGATCTAGAAATTCAGGGGTGTTGTTAATTACCCAGATGGTGTCGCTTTTCGTGAATTCGTAGTGAATGAAGTCAATTTCAAATTTCTTTACGAATTCATCGACGGTAAGGCTATCATGCTTTAATGAGTCGACATCAGCAAAGTCGGCCAACGTGATTTGTGGCATTTGCTTAGGTTGTTGAAGCGAATTGGGTTTTACCATCTTCATGATGCCATCACATTGTGCGCTGCACATCCACCAGCTTAAGCCGAATATGGTTTGCTTCTCTATGGTCCATCTCTTTAACGCAAAGTAACCTTGGTCTGAAGTTTTAATCTTCAAGTAATCATTTTCTTTGTATTCCAATATGCAGGCAGTACTACCATTTTTCATTTTCAAAGTGGTCTCTTTTTTATCTCTGTACCCATTGATGAGTGCGCTCCTTGTTTCTTGGTTCAATTGCAATTGACTTTTTAATCCTGTGACGAAATAGTTCTCCAAAGTCTGAGCCTGACAATGAAGTGATGCCGCAAGAGCCAATCCGAAGAAACTTATAAGGAAAAGTATGTGTTTCATATATAAAAATCCATTTTCGCAAAGTTATAAAAAAGAATTGGATGATGGTACAATCCATACGATTTTTCGTCTTCTGATTTGTGCTGTCTATTGGTGGCAGACAGAGGGGGCTCAACCTCGCATGGCTCCAATGGTTAACAGAACCACGCCAATGAGGATTCCACAGAGCAGCAGACCTTTTACTTTCAGATTTTTCTCTTTTAGGAACAATGCTCCGAATAGGAATGGTACGACGGCACCTGAACGTCGAATGGTGGAGACGATGGAGATGAGAGCTCCATCGGATGAGAGTGCCCAGTAGTAGACATAGTCGGCTACCATTAAAAAGAGGGATATGCCTACGATGCTCCAACGCCATTGAAAAGGAGTTGTGTTCTTTCTGTTGGGATACCATAAGGTGAAAAGAACGATGAGCATGATGACGGCTTGATAGAGGGTGCTGTACACTTGTACGGCTACACGGTCGAATTCGTGCATCAGGTGCTTGTCGTATAGACCGCTGGCAGAACCCAATAGCGTAGCGAGGACAATCAACCACACCCATTTGTTATGTTTCCATGAGATACCCTCTTTTAGTCCGGCAAGCGAGAAAAGATAGAAGAATGTGATGGTAATGATAACCCCGATAGTTTGCAGTGGAGTCAGTCTTTCGGAAAAGATGAAAAAGGCACCAATCACAGTCCATACGGGTTGTGTGGCGCGTATGGGAGAATAGATGGTGATGGGTATGTTTTTCATTCCGAAATAGGCGGATATCCATGAACCGAGTACGATGACAGATTTCAGTAAGATGAACAGATGTGCTTTCAGTTCCACTTCGGGTACGTAGAAGTGTAGTGATTTCATGCTTTCTGGCATAATGGAAGAAGCTGCCAGAGGGAAAAGGAATAGAATGGCGGAAATGATGATGGACAAAGTCAAAACGGGAATGACAGCATTCTCTTTCAATGACATCTTTTTGAACACATCATATATGCCAAGCAATATGGCAGAGCTAAGCGCTAATAATACCCACACAACTAAATAAAGAACTGAAATTAAAAGTTAAAAAATGAAATGAATATTGCGATTACCAGATGAGATCACCTTTCCCTTGACGAACAATGACTGGCTCGTCGCCCGTGCAATCGACAATAGTGGAGGGGTCTAATGAACCATATCCGCCATTGATGACTACATCTGCGATGTTCTCATATCGTTCGTGAATCAATTCGGGGTCGGTGAAATATTCTTGAATCTCGTTTTCATCATCACGCACAGAGGTGGAGAGGATGGGGTTGCCTAACCCCTTGACCAATTCGCGTATGATGTTGTTGTCTGGAATTCTGATTCCGACTGTTTTCTTGTTTCGGAAAAGTTTAGGCAAGTTGTTGTTACCGTTCAAGATGAAGGTGAAAGGACCGGGCAGGTTCTTCTTCATCAATTTGAAGGTGTCATTGTCCACTTTGGCATATTCGCTAATGTGACTCAGGTCGTAGCAAATAAATGAGAGATTAGCTTTCCTGACATCGATGTTCTTGTATCGGCAGATTTTTTCTACCGCTTTTGTGTTGAAGATGTCACACCCCAGTCCGTAAATGGTGTCAGTGGGATAAACGATGAGACCTCCGTCACGAAGAAACTGCACCACTTTGTCAATCTCCCTTTGATTGGGGTTTTCTGGATATATTCTAATCAGCATATACTATATGTTACAAGAGTTTTGCCATCATATTGGGACAGAACCCTTTAAAATTCGGTGCAAATTTACAGAAAATGCGACGAGTCACGAAATATTTATAAATTTTATTTGAGTGGAAATGTTGTGTTTTCAAAAAAATGTGTTAAATTTGCGCCCGATTTAATTAAAAATTTTTGAGTTATGTATTTAGATTCTGCAAAAAAGCAAGAGATCTTCGGACAATACGGAAAGTCCAATACCGATACTGGGTCACCAGAGTCTCAGATAGCGCTATTCTCATACCGTATTACCCATTTGACTGAACACATGAAGTCAAATAAGAAGGATTATAGTACACAAAGATCTTTGAAGATGTTGGTAGGAAAGCGTCGTCGTATGCTTGATTACTTAAAGGAACAAGATATTGAAAGATATCGTTCTATCGTCAAAGAATTAGGTCTTCGTAAGTAATTCTTCTTGGAGAGAGAAAAAAATGAAGGGTGTGTCAAATGGCACACCCTTTTTGTTTGGTTAAATCTATATGTTTTTGCTTGAAAAGAGACAATGTTATTGAGACACATTCGTTGTCTCTGTGAATTCCTCTTCGACAATCTTAACGTTTATGTTCAAGTTTCCTGAATTTAATAGTGCGGCTATTTCTTTTGCTTCCTCACGCGAGAATGCTCCTGAAATTTGGCTTTTCCCACCTGTGATAGCATCGCATACCCGTGGTGCAGAGTAAATACGACCGTTCAAAACAATGGCGATTTGCTTGCCGATATTTTCCCTTGTGAGATTTTCCCATGCAACAGCGGCTTCAGGAGTCATTTCTAGAGATACGTAGTTATGACTATTATCGCTTCTCGTTTTTGCACTTGTGATGATATCGCCACTAATAGCAGCTTTCTTCTCTTCTCCGTCCGACTTGAGGGCGATTAATTCGAAAGTCTCTTCATTCTCTTCTTCATCGTAAGAGTAATAAGG
>JAFRNH010000073.1 GCA_017430235.1 Paludibacteraceae bacterium
ACGTATCATTCAAGGTTTGCAGAAGGCGGGCTCTTCTAATCCAGTATTTATATTGGATGAAATTGATAAGGTAAACCATGATTTTAAGGGAGACCCAGAATCCGCTTTACTAGAGGTGCTTGACCCAGAACAGAATGTTGCGTTCCATGACAACTTCCTGGATATAGATTATGATTTGTCAAAGGTGATGTTTATTGCTACTGCGAATGATTTAAGCACGATTTCCAAACCACTTTTGGATCGTATGGAGGTGATAGATGTGAGTGGCTATATTCAAGAAGAGAAGGTTCGTATCGCCTTAGACCACCTGCTTCCTAAGGAGAAGATAAATCATGGATTAAAGGATGACCAATTGGTGTTGAATGCTTCGTTGGTAGGAAAGATTATTGATGGATATACTCGCGAATCAGGTGTGCGTGAGTTGGATAAACAAATATGCAAACTCATCCGTAAAGTGGCCTATAAAATTGCCATGAAGGAAGAGTATAATCCAGTTCTTTCTGAAGAATCACTGACAGAAATGCTGGGACCTGTGCGTTTCTCTCGCGATAAGTATCAAGGAAATGAATATGCAGGAGTGGTGACTGGCTTGGCATGGACCTCAGTTGGTGGCGAAATCTTGTTCGTTGAATCCAGCTTGAGTAAATCAAAAACACCTAAATTGACGTTGACGGGTAGCTTGGGCGACGTGATGAAGGAATCGGCTGTCATTGCGTTGGAATATATCCGTGCACATGCAGATTATTGGAATATTGATCCTTCTGTTTTTGATGAATATAATATTCATGTTCACGTGCCAGAAGGTGCAGTCCCTAAGGACGGTCCATCTGCGGGTGTTACGATGGTGACCTCTTTGGTTTCTGCCTTGACGAAAAGAAAAGTGCGTAAGGATTTAGCTATGACAGGTGAAATCACATTACGAGGCAAGGTACTTCCGGTTGGAGGTATTCGTGAAAAAATGTTGGCCGCAAAACGTGCGGGAATTAAGGATATTGTTCTTTGTAAGGAGAATGAAAAGGATATTCTTGAAATAAAACCAATCTATTTGAAAGGCCTGACATTCCACTATGTGGAGGATATCTGTCAAGTGACAGACTTCGCTTTGTTGGAAGAGAAATGTGAGAAATAACTTTTGATTGTGCTTGGGAGATGTATGTCTCGTACATGGTGTCTCCTGAGCACATTCTGTTTTGACAAGAAGTTTGGTTTTTAACTAAGTATGTTCTGATATTTTTAAAGCAAAACTACTATTAGCAAAAAAATCTTCTTAACTTTGCATCCGAAAAAATAAAGACTTCAATTAGTATTAAGTATAAATGTCATTCTCATGAGATTAAAACAGATTTTTTTTGTTCTTGCATTCATATTTGGGGAATTTCAGATATGTTCAGCTTTGAAGATAAGTGAGGTTATGCCATGTAACTTGTCCACTTATATGGAACGCGATTATTTTAATTTTTCGGGTTTTATAGAGCTCTATAATGATGGTGCTGATACCGTATCACTACGGTCTTGGTCGCTTGTTCATTATAAACTGAAAAAAGATAAAAGTTATGAGTTAAAGTGGTCGTGGGATATTACACGAGATATTTCCCTCCCTCCACATTCATATTCTTTGCTCTGGATGGATGAGAAAGACAAGGGATTTCATGCGCCTTTTAAGTTGGATGCCGATGGTGGATATCTCTTGATGTATAATAAAGATTTGTTGGTCGACTCCCTTGCGTATGGTGAGATGGATGCACATGTTTCGTATGGAAGATACGGAGAGGAGGAGGGGTATATGGAGCCATCACCAGCAAAGAAAAACACGTTGGCTTATGTTGGACTATTGAAGAACGCTCGTTGTAAGAAAGTGAAGACGGATCTTACCCCAGGCATCTATGAAGAACCCTTTTATTTGACACTATCATCCAACACGTCGGATGCGGAAATATACTACACGACGAATGGTACGGAACCATCTCGAAAGAACGGTAAGAAGTATCAGTCGCCTATCTATGTTGATCAAAATCTCACGCTTAGAGCTCGTGCGTATAATGATGAACTTATGCCTAGTAAGATGATGGCAGCCACCTATTTGTTTCCAGATGAAAAACACACAAAGTGTGGTGGATATACTATTCCAATCGTCTCGATAATTGTGGATAGCCTTTATTTTTATAATGACTCGGTAGGTATCTATGTGAAGGGCGTTAATGGTATTTCAGGAGAGAAAAGTTGTACTTCATCGAGGGCTAACTATAATAGAGATTGGAAGAGACCTGTTAGCTTTGAATACATGGTGGATGGATTACAGGTCCTGACTCAGGAAGTGGAGGCTTCCGTTGAAGGTGGCTGTTCGAGAACGAATGTAACAAAGACATTGGAATTGAAAGCTTCGAAAAAGACGGGTGATAAGGATTATGACTATTACTTTTTCCAGTCGAAACCCGATATAAAGCATCAAACTCTCTATTTGCGTAATGGTGGTACTGCATATAGTAAGGTCCGCTTTAGAGATGGATTGATGCAAACATTTGCTATTGGTATGAATGTCGATTATCAAGCCTATCAGCCTGTTGCATATTATTTGAATGGCAAATATGTTGGATTGATGAACTTGAATGAACGAACTAATTCAGATTATATTAAGGCTAATTACGATTTGGATGAGGATGAAATCGATTTGATTACCATTTCTGATCAACGTGGTGTGCGTGCATCGGATGGGGATAAGACCGCTTATGATGAATTGGTTAGTTATTTGAAAAATGAGGATCCTTCCGATAGCTCTTATTATCGTGGTGCGTGCGAGAGAATGGATATGGAGGAGTACATGGATTATCAAGTTATCGAACAGTTTATCGTAAACACAGATTGGCCAGGAAATAACACCAAGATGTGGAGGGAGAAAAATGGCGGTAAATTCCGTTGGATATTGATGGACACAGATTTCGGTTTTGGCCTTCCTGGTTATGAGTACATGAGTACTTCTAACAAGAATATGTTGAATTGGTGTCAAGGGAAAGGCTCTCTTCAATGGGCTAATTCCTCCAAATGGATGACTCAGATATTTTCTAATTTGAGTAAAAATTTAGAATTTAGAAAGAAATTCGTCACTTGTTTCCAAAACCATTTGGCAACAATCTTCTCACAGGAACGGATAAACGCAGTGTTTGATAGCATTACAGCTATTGTTGATCAAGAGTATTGTGCATCATTTGGTACGTCAGCTATCACGGCTGCTAAATCAATGCGTACGTTCGCCCTAGCTCGGGAACAATACATTCAAAAACAATTGGTTGCCTATTTGGGCGAAACGGATGTGAAAGATGTTAAATCACTACCATTGACGTTGTGTTATTATAATGTGGAAAGTCAGGAGGCCTCTTTGATGACAGATGAATCGATGCTTAGCGTGGGACTATATTCTGTCAATGGTCAATTGCTCGCAGAATGGTCTCCATTCGATACCTATTGGAGTCAAAACATGTCAGCTTACCAGAATGGCGTATATCTGCTACGTGTAGTGTTTGACAAGGGTGTAGTCACTAAGAAGTTAGTGAAGCAAGAATAAGATGGTCATGTAATTTTATTTCGTTGAATTTTTGAATTGTAGGGATGTGGCGTGCCGCGTCTGCTTTGGCGGTGCGTTTTCAACCCATTATTCTTGTAATTTGTTTTTTTTGTGAATTCTCACTATAATTAGTTCCTCGTCAAAAGTTCTTGGAAGGACAATTTATTTCTGTATGTTAGACAGATTGGATAACAGTTGGTTCACTTGAGGTAGAATAGCCGTTCGATTGTCATTCATTATTACAAAATCCGCCAAGTCTCTTTTTTTATCATCGTCCATTTGATTCTTGATGCGTGCCTCTATTTGCTCTCGTGTGGCATTGTCGCGCTGCATAGCTCTTTGTATACGGATGGGTAGGGGAGCGTAGACCATGATGGAGTAATCAATTCTTTTATTTAATCCAGATTCGAATAGCAATGCACATTCCGTTGCGACGATGGGTGATTTCTGTTTCTCAGCCCAACAAGAAAAATCTCTTCCGACTGCGGGGTGTATGATTTGGTTGACTTGTGTGATGAGGTCCTTGTCATGGAAGATTTTGCTTGCCATTAATTTGCGGTTGAGTGAACCGTCGGCAAAATAAATATCATCCCCCAATAGCTGAGTGAGTTTCGATTTTAATGTGTCATCAGAAACAATGAGTCGCTTGGATTCGTTGTCTGCGTCATATACAGGAATTTCTTTGACGCGCAGAATATCAGATACGACAGTCTTGCCTGAACCAATGCCACCTGTGATACCTATGAGAATTTTCCCCATCATTCTTCGTCTTTCTCTTCGATGATAAAATCGACTGATTCTGGCTTCAACTGAATGCCGAACACCTCTTTCGGAGCATCTTTCACGTTGACTTTGATCTTCTTTTGGTCGCCCGCTTTCGCATCGTTATAATCTACTATGAAATTAAACGATGAAGCATCAATCTTCTCGTAGTTGCTTAATCCTACACGGAAGTTGGCAGTGACAGATGACGGGAATATTCTAAGCGTTCTATCTTTAGGTAGATGCACGATTGAGATAGGCGCTTGAATGCTTTTCTCAGTGAATCGTTCTGTCCTTATTGTTAGACGAATGATGGAATCCGAGAATGTGATGTGTGGAATCCGTCTCAGTTTCACCTCTATTTGTGTTGTGTCTTTTATGGTTGCTTGTTTTATCTCTTCCGAGAACGCGCTATCTAATTCGGCTAAACTTCTCTTAGAACCATAAGCTGTAACTTCCATTGGTTCAATCTGAATTGAGTCGCAATAAATGTATTGTTGAGCAAGCTCAAATGTGCCAATGATTTTTACAGGTACTGTTTTCTCTGAAAGTTTTTCGATTCCAAAGATGATAGTGTCGGGTAATATCTTTGAGATGGAGACTTCCGGTTTGATTTGCTTTTGGAGTTTGCTGGCTAGGTTTTTGGTGTAAATGGTTTGTTTCCCTTTCTCCATTTTGGACATGTCTATTTCAAGAGGTTGAAAGGTGTGTCCGAAACGATATTTCACCAAACTTGTACCTTGTCCAACGATAGTAACAAGCAATGTCTTTGGCAAGTCTTGTGTTACAACGTAACCATTTGGCAGTCCCACGTATTCAACGGGAACGCTAACCATGGTTTCGTATTTGTCTCTCAATGCATGTAAAACCCATAAGGAAGCCGATAAAAAAAGAAAGAATGTGAATATCAGCAAATCTTTGGTCGTCAAAAACTCGTTGAAGTTCTTAACGATTTTCTGAAATTCTTTTTCTATGTTTTCTTTGTTTATCGGCATCTTGAAAATTTCTATACTCCCTTATTCTTTTAAGATGGGGTTCTATATAAAGAACGCGTCTTAATTAGTTTTTAGCAGGAGTGTTAGAAGTATTGGCAGTTGTGTCTTGGAAAACAGAGTTTTTGTCAACCTTAACACATACGTTGTTAGCGATTTCTATGATGATGCAATTGTCTTTGATCTCTTTCACCTTTCCGTATAGTCCGCCACCAGTGACAACAGCGTCTCCAACAATTAGAGAGTTTCTGAATTGGTCAATGGCCTTTTGCTTCTTTGATTGTGGTCTCATGATGAAAAAGTAGAAGAAGACGATCATGAGAACGATCATAATCATAGGACTTCCCAAAAATCCTCCTTGTTCAGGAGCTGCTTGTAATAAAATCGACTGTAACATAGGATTTATTTTTTGTAGTTATTAATATATGCGACTTTTGTTATTTTCTTTTCGTTGGTTAACTCTTTTACAATTGCGTCGAGGACGCCATTGATGAAGTTGCTGCTTTTGCTTGTACTGTAAGCTTTTGCGATTTCCAAATACTCATTCATGGAAACATTGACAGGAATGGAAGGGAAATTGCAAATCTCAGCCAAGGCTGTTTGCATGATGATGGTATCCAAGAAAGCGATTCTGTCAGCATCCCAGTTTTTGGTGTGCTTTGAAATCAGTTCCTTGTAATCATTTGCATCGTATATGGATTTTTTGAACAATGTGATGGCAAAAGCCTCATCCTCTGCATCCTTGAATTTTGGTAACAATGGTTGGTCAGGTCCTTGGGCTTCATCAAATTGTTTGATGGTCTTAACAACAAAGCTAACAACGATTTCAGCATCGTCATTCCAGTAGATGGATAGATCCTCTAATTCCTTGCCGAGTAATTCAGAATCTGGGATGATGCGTTTGAAGATGTTTTTCCATAATTCTTTGTCATCTTCATACGTCGGATTAGCTATCGCTGCATATTCTTTCATCAAATCTGATTCGATGATTTGCTTGTGAATCTCTCTGGTGGCATTGCTATCATTGTCCAACCATTCTACTTCATGTTCCTCTAAGTAGGATTTTAATTGTTTGTTTTGCTTTAATTGAGCGACAAAGCGATTGGTTGAAAGTTTGTTGTTTAGGTCAAATTCCTCTTGGTTAATCTGTTTTCTTTCAAGTTTTTTGTCAGCACAAGAGGTGATGTTGATAATCAACTGGAAAAAGTAGTGATACAACTCATAAGTTTTATCAATACTAAACATTAATTCTTCTTGGGCAGCAGCAAAATCGTTCGTTTCCTTCTGGTTCTTGTAGTATGAATACAAGACCTGAACGACCTTCATTCGGAGTAAGTTTCTGTTAATCATTTTTCAATACAATTCTTTGCTGCAAAATTACTTAATAATTCCGTATTTTTTGCTCCTTTTTGTGAAAAAATGAGACAGAATGTATGCTGATTTCATTATGGTTAATCAGGAATGTTATTGTTTTTTCTGATTTCTGGTGCGCTATTAATTTAACATTACTCTTTAGATATGTAATAAGGATTGTGAAAAAAAGAATAGAATTTTCCTTGTTTTGATTATTGAAAATTGCTAACAACTATTTTTTCGTAAAAAATTTTATATTACATTTGCCGACGAATTGGAAAAATGAAATTTTTCGTATTTGCAGTTCTGACAAGAGAATGTAAATGATTTTTTCAATTTTGAAGTATAAATTCATATTACGAAGGAATGGCGTCATTATTAATCTTAGCTGGTTCTGTTGCTTTACTTATGTATGGTATGAAAGTCATGAGTGAAGGCCTTCAGAAAATGGCGGGTAGCAAACTCAGACATTTTCTGGGAACTATGACTACCAATCGAGTTTCAGGTATTCTAACAGGAGCTTTTATCACAGCAGCGATTCAATCTTCAACGGCGACAACGGTGATGACCGTTAGTTTCGTGAGTGCAGGTTTGTTGACTCTGACACAAGCTATCTCTGTTATCATGGGTGCCAATATCGGTACGACTATGACGGCTTGGATTATGGTGCTGGGAGGCTCTGGAAATTACATGCAATATGTTGTTTACAGTGCGATCGTGGTGGCCATTGCGTGTATTTATTCTAATAAGAGTAGAAATTTGGGCGAGTTTATCATGGGACTCGCCTTGTTGCTTTTAGGACTCACCACATTGAGTGCTAATGCGAAAGGTATGCATCTTGACCAGAATGAAACAGTTCAGGCTGTTTTCGGGTCAATGAGTAGCCATGGATATTGGTCCTATTTGCTTTTCTTGCTTATCGGCGGACTCTTAACATTTTCGGTTCAGAGTTCGGCTGCTATTATGGCAATCACCATGACATTGTGTACTACTGGTGTTTTGAATATTTACATGGGAATCGCTCTGGTGTTGGGCGAGAATATTGGTACAACGGTAACGTCTAATATCGTGGCTCTCTCTGCATCGACACAGGCGAGACGAGCAGCTATGGCCCACATGGTATTTAATGTTTTTGGCGTGGCTTGGATCTTTACAATATTCCCTTATTTCGTGGATTTTGTGTGCTCTTTGGTAAATGTGGATCCTCATTCTCCTGCATCTGACAAATCAGTGTTGGCAATGGTGCTAGCTGCATTCCATACATCTTTCAATCTATGCAATGTGATGATCCTTGTTTGGTTTGTTAAACCATTGGCTAGATTGGTGAGCGTTATTATACCATCTAAGGGGTCGGATGAGGAAGACGAGTCAAGACTCATGTACATCAGTGGCGGTCTTATGTCCACCTCTGAGTTGTCTATCTTAGAGGCGAAAAAAGAGATTGTGCTCTTTGCAGAACGTTGCCAAAAGATGTTCCATTTCATTCCTGATTTATTACACATGGAGAGGGGCGATGACTTCAATAAGTTGTTTAGCCGCATTGAAAAATATGAAAACATCACTGATAATTCTGAAATCCGTATTGCAGATTATTTGAACAAGGTATCGGAGGGTCGCTTGAGTGCTGAGAGTAAAACGGAGATTCAGCACATGATGCGTCAGGTGTCTGAACTGGAGAGTATTGGTGATAGTTGCTATAACTTAGCTCGTACCATCAGACGAAAAAGACAGAATTCATCACAACTGGAATTTACAGAAAAACAATTTGAACATATTCATAATATGTTTAAACTGGCAGATTCTGCTCTTACGCAAATGATTTATATCGTTAAGACTCCAGAATTGAAAGAGTCAGATATAAATAAATCTCAAAATATTGAAATAGAGATAAATAACTATCGAAAGCAACTTAAGAATCAGAATATAGTGGATATTAATGATAAGTTGTACGACTATCAGATTGGTGTTTACTATATGGATATGATTTCCGAGTGTGAAAAGTTGGGCGATTATGTGATTAATGTAATTGAAATCGCTGGCCCGAAGAAAACTTATTAAAAGATGTTAAATGCTTGTGTAAAGTTCTGAAATAATCTAAAAATGAGAGTCGTGTACTTCTTTGTATGATAAGAAACTTTATATTTGCGCAAGAATTAAAAAAGGCTTTAAACCTATGTTGAAACTTTTCTTGTTGACTTTATTGATTGTCGTGATATCTTTCTCATTGTTAGGTGTCAAGATACTTCTATCAAAGAAGGGAAAGTTTCCTAATACGCACGTAGGCGGGAATAAAGCACTGAATAAACGAGGTGTTTATTGTGTGCAAACCCAGGATTACATGGAATATAATAACATAAAAACGAATTCCCAACATAGAAAATTAAACAAACAAAACAAATAAGTTTCATGAAAAATTTTAATATAATAGCTTTGTCAATCTTGGCGTTGGCGGTTATAGGTTTGTATGTTTTGCATTTCTCCTCAAAGAGCGAATGTGTAGAGTCGGTTGATGATGCAAACACTAAGGATTCTCTTGCTATCCTTCCTGAAGATTCATTGATGACAGTAAAGAAAGACACTGCATATCCTATTGCGTATGTTAATGTAGGTAAGTTGCAAGAAAGTCTTCAAAAGTATGACTTCTACAAACGTTGGAATGAGAAGTTGCTTCAAAAAGAGGCGAAGTCTACAAAAGAGTTGAAGAGTGCACAACAAAAGTTGGCAACCGAATTGGAAGTGTTTCAACAAAAATATCAGTCGGGAGGATTCTTGACAAAAGAATCGTTTGAACAAGAACAGAATCGTCTCTATTCTAAAAATCAAGAGTTGCAAGAGTTGCAGCTTCGTTTGGAGCAGGATTTTGCCAATGAACAGTTGAAACTGACCAAACAGTTGATGGATACGATCGACACTTTCTTCAAAAGTTATAATCAAGATCGTAAATACAAGATGATTATTAATAGTGCTGATCTATTGTATGCTGATGAAGCATTGGACATTACCTCAGATGTGTTGTCTCAACTAAATGATAGATATAGCAAGAAAAAATAACATAAATTGGGTATGTGATTTAATAAGGTTGGCGCTTTCGTCCAACCTTATTTTTTTGTAAGTTTGCAAAGTGAAAATGATAATGTTGATAAAATAATAATATACAATGAAAGAAAAATTGTTTTCAGCGCTTCCGTACAAGGTGGCAGACATGAATTTGGCTGATTTTGGTAGAAAAGAAATTGAGTTGGCGGAAAATGAGATGCCTGGTTTGATGGCTCTTCGTGAAAAATATGGCCAACAAAAACCTTTGAAGGGAGCTCGTGTTTCTGGTTCTCTTCACATGACTATTCAAACGGCTGTTTTGATTGAAACATTGGTTGAATTGGGCGCTCAGGTTCGTTGGGCAAGTTGCAATATATTCTCCACACAAGATCATGCCGCTGCTGCAATTGCTGCTGCAGGCGTGCCTGTCTTCGCATGGAAGGGCGAGTCTTTGGATGAGTATTGGTGGTGTACGTTACAAGCTCTTAATTTTGGTGACGGACTGGGTCCTAACATGATTGTGGATGATGGTGGTGACGCTACTTTGATGATTCATCTCGGTGCAGATGCTGAGAAAAATCCATCTATATTGTCTCGTAAGGCTGAAAGCGAGGATGAAATTGAATTACTGAAAATATTGGGTGAAATCCAAAAGGAGAAACCTGATTATTTTAGTAAGATGATTACAGGAATAAAGGGCGTTTCAGAAGAGACTACCACGGGTGTTCATCGTCTTTATCAAATGGAGAAGGAGGGTAAACTTCGTTTCCCTGCCTTTAATGTGAATGATTCTGTTACAAAATCTAAATTTGATAACTTGTATGGTTGCCGTGAATCATTGGCAGATGGTATCAAACGTGCAACGGATATTATGGTTGCAGGAAAAGTCGTAGTGGTCTGCGGTTATGGTGATGTGGGTAAGGGATGCGCTCATTCCATGCGCTCATACGGTGCTCGTGTGTTGATTACAGAGGTGGATCCAATCTGTGCACTTCAAGCAGCTATGGAGGGTTACGAAGTCGTTACCGTGGAAGATGCTCTTCCTTATGGAGATATCTACGTGACGACTACTGGTAATATTGATGTTATCACCATTGAACACATGGCTAAGATGAAGAGTTATGCCATCGTTTGTAATATCGGTCACTTCGATAGTGAAATACAAGTGGCTAAGTTGAAACAATATCCAGGCATTAAGTGTCGTAACATTAAGCCTCAGGTGGATCAATATTTCTTCCCTGACGGACATTCTATCATCCTTTTGGCTGATGGACGTTTGGTTAACTTGGGTTGTGCTACGGGTCACCCTTCATTCGTGATGAGTAACTCATTCACCAACCAAACATTGGCTCAGATTGAATTGTTTACTAAAAAATATGAGGTGGGTGTTTATTGCTTGCCTAAGCATCTTGATGAGGAGGTTGCTCGTCTTCACCTTGCTAAAATCGGTGTGAAATTAACTAAGTTGACACCAGAACAAGCTGCTTACATCGGTGTCACTGTTGATGGACCGTATAAGTCTGAATGGTATCGTTATTAATCATTGACGAATGGATAAACTAACTATTTCATGCAATGTCACTATTTTGACATTTGATGAATTAAATGATATGGAAAAGAATTTGGTCGTGGCGGCACAAAATGCCACGACCAATTCTTATTCTCCCTATTCTCATTTCTCTGTAGGCGCGGCGGTCCGTTTGTCTGACGGGTCTGTCTACACGGGAAATAATCAGGAAAATGCCTCTTATCCATGTGGACTATGCGCGGAAAGAACTGCGCTTTACTATGCAAATGCGCAACATCCGAATACTCCAGTTGAGGCTATAGCCATTGCGGCTAAGAACGCTGATGGTTTTCTAAAAACACCCATCACCCCATGTGGTGCGTGTAGGCAATCGTTGTTGGAAACGGAAAATAGATTTCATCAGAAGATAACTGTGTATTTATATGGTACAGAGGGCATATATCGTGTGGATAGTATTGCGGATCTTTTGCCATTGCAGTTCACTTTATAAATTATACCTATGAGTCAGAAAGTGTCGGTACGTGATAAGGAGATTACCAAAACCAGTGTGGTTGGTATAATCACAAATGTTTTATTGTCAGTTTTTAAGGCTATAGTTGGTTTGCTGGCCAACTCTATTGCTATTGTTTTGGATGCTGTCAATAATCTCAGTGATGCGTTGTCGTCTGTCATCACAATCATTGGAGTTAAGATTGCACATAGAAAACCAGATAAGAAACATCCGTACGGACATGGTAGGGTAGAGTATCTGAGTGGTATCATCATTGCTGGTATTGTCTTTGCCGCTGGTGTGCTTTCTCTTATAGAGTCTATCAAGAAAATATTGGAGCCAGAGGTGGCCAACTATTCGTTTGTCACCATACTGATTGTTTGTGTGGCGATTGTTACAAAAATAATCTTAGGACGTTATGTGAAGAGTCAAGGGGAAAAGTATCGCTCGGATGCCTTAATCGCATCGGGAGCAGATGCCTCGTTCGATGCTATTATTTCTGCCTCTACATTGGTGGGCGCTATTGTCACTATGCTTTGGGGCATTTCAATTGATGGATATATAGGTGCGATTATCTCCATTTTCATTATAAAGGCGGGTGTGGAATTGATTACACAACCGGTGAGTCAGATGTTGGGTGCACGTGCCAATGTGGAGTTGACAAAGAGCATTAAGGAACAGATAAAAACGATTGATGGTATATTGGGAGCGTATGATTTAGTGTTGCATGATTACGGACCCGATAAGGTGATTGGTTCTGTTCATGTCAGTGTTGATGATAAACTCACTGCGCGTGAAATTCATCTCTTGACACAACGAGCGCAACAGCATATCTATGAACAGTTTAGTATTTATCTTACATTCGGTATCTATGCCGTATGTAATGGAGACGATGAAGTGGGACGCATGCAGAATGAGTTGATGAATATTGTTAATCCTATTGAAGGTGTCATTCAAACGCATGGTATATTCATAGATGTGGAGCGAAAAAGAATCTCATTCGACGTGGTGATGGATTTTAACGTACCCGATCGAGAATTGTTTGTCAAACAGATTATAGGACGTGTTAAGGAACGTTTTAATGAATATCAGGTATCTGTTAATTTGGATGTAGATTATTCTGATTAACGTTTTAGTAGATTTTTGTAGAGGCTATTATTGGTGAGGTGATATAGAACGCATCTATAAAAAAAAGAGTCATCCGAAGATGACTCCTTTCAAGTTCACGATTCCTATTTCCCAAAATATCTTTTGTATAACCCTTCGAAACCTTTTCCATGACGGGCTTCGTCTTTAGCCATTTCGTGAACTGTGTCATGAATAGCGTCCAGATTCAATTCTTTTGCGCGTTTTGCGATTCTCATCTTATCTGCGCATGCTCCGGATTCCGCATTCATGCGTTTATTCAAATTCGTTTTAGTGTCCCATACTACATCACCTAAAAGTTCTGCAAATTTAGCTGCGTGCTCAGCCTCTTCCCATGCATATCTTTTGAATGCCTCAGCAATCTCTGGATAACCCTCTCTGTCAGCTTGACGGCTCATGGCAAGATACATACCTACTTCTGAACATTCGCCGTTAAAGTGAGCATTCAAATCTTTAATCATTTCATCGTCGCACCCTTTTGCAACACCAATTTCATGTTCTGTTACAAATGAAAGTGCAGCAGACTCATCTAGTTTTTTGAATTTGGATGCTGGAACTTTGCATTGAGGACATTGTGCTGGAGCCTCGTCTCCTTCGTGGACATAACCACATACTGTACAAATGAATTTAGCCATAATAAAATATAATTAATTTTTTTGTGTAATTAGTTTACCTTTTTGCATTCCCCACATATACCTTTCATGTATATGTGTGTCTGGTGAATCTCACATCCCATATCGTTGCACACTTTGGGTGCCATTGTTATTTCCATGTCGACGATTTTACCGCACTGGGTACAAATCAAATGAGCATGGTCGGATGTGTCGCCATCAAAATGAGCATTCTTTTCATCAATACTCAGATTCAATACAGCACCCTTCTCTTCAAATAACTTCAATGTGTTATAGACCGTCGTCTTTGAAAGAGTCGGATTATCATCCTTCAGAGCATTGTATATTTCATTCGACGTAGGGTGTGTCCTGTTGTTTAAGAGATAGTCCATGATGACTATTCTCTGAGAGGACGGTTTGATGTCGTATTTTAGTAAATGCTCATAAGCTGTCATTGTTTGTAATAAGTTTTAATTTGTAATCGTTACAAATTTATAACAAATATTTAAAACTGCCAAATAAAAATGATGGAAATTGTAAAAATGAATAAAGGAAGGGGTTTTAAATGGTAATAAACTTAAAATATTTGAATGAAAATCCAAAAGGCCGGAATCCATTTAGTAGAGGCATAACATAATATGCCTCTATTAAGTCTGGTGAACTTTTTGAATTAAAAGGTCTGTTTCAATCTCCATTTTGCTGAATGCAAACCATTTTTTCCCTAAGTCTTTGAGTGATGCACCAATGTGGTAAACCTGATTGTCGATACAGAGAAAACGATCGTGAGCATTGGCGTATTCTTCTACGCTGACTTCCGCTGCAGTTTGACTACGTAATACGGACGATAGCATAGCAACTCCTTGTTCTGTAAATACGAATGGACATACAGTTGAATGTTTCAAGTTCTGTAACCGGTCACAAATTGTGACCAGTTTATCTGTCTCTGTTACTGTTAGTTGAAATCTGAATCGTTCGGGAAAACGCTCTAAATTTCTTTTGACAGCTTGGTTCAACACTTTAGTTTCGACACCATACAATTTTGCTAAATCACGGTCGAGCATAACTTGTTGCCCTTGGATATTGAAAATCATGTTTTCAATATCAGTCGTATTGGTGGATTCAGTTAGTAAATTGGCCTTTCTTGCCAAGTCATTCTCTTTTTTCATCGTTATTTTTATTTTTACAGGTTGACATTTTATGTTATTTGCCCTTATTGTAACTGCTTACAGATAGAACTTTACAAATAGGCAGATAAATTAATTATAGAGAAAGAGAAAATGCCAAGGAGTGACTCCCAAAGTCTTGTGGTAGTATATAGACGGATGGTACCCTTGGCAAATTATCTTCGTCAAATAAGTTACAACTCAATGTACTCTTTTGGTTTGAAGTTATCCTCCATGCACCATACATAAGCTTTGCCGTGTTGCATACGGAAAACTTTCAAGAAGTTGAAGAAAGCTTCATCACCTTGTTGTGCTCTCCATGGTTGAAGAAACTTACGAGAAGGGTGGTTGACGATCTCCTCTTTTATGGCACGGTCTTCTACCAAGTCAAATTTGCCTTCTACACGTATCTGATATTTGCCACAAGCAAAACATACCTCCGAACGAGGGTCGGCTATCAACTGATGGTAGAAATCTTTTGTTACACCCGTATGGAATACAATGCCATCCGCATCGGCCTTGTACATTAATATGCCTCGCACACGTGGCTGACCATTGTCGTTGGTGGCCACGTACATCACCGGATGTTCGTTCATCAATTTAAAAAGTTCTTCTTTTGTCATATCTTTTGTTTTTAGTTAGTGCTATTTATAGTATTGTAACCCAAAAGCAGATGGCAGTGATCAATGACAATGGAGTCATGATGTATTTTTCTTTTTTGCTTTTGGAAATAAAGTTCATCAGAGTGTTGATTGAAAGATATACAGCCATGACGATAGCTATTATTCTTGTTGTTCGCTCGGAAAACCATAAGGGTAGGTAGCCTCCCATTTGTAAGAGGATGACGACAAAGAATAGCTGTAAGAACAATTGTGAGATTAAAATGATTCTTAGCCGCGGAGGAAACACTTTGTGTTGTCCACCCATGGTTAATTCTCCTAGGGGTAATCCACAGATAATTAGTATGGATAAAACGATTACGATTGAAAAGGCAATTGTTCCGATAATAGCGGCCATGATATTATTTCGATGTTAATTGTTATAAACTTATATCTCTTTTGTGGCAAATCAAACATCAGCATCTATAGTCGGCATATTCTACCACATTTGTCAGAAACTCTTTGAAAGAGCAAGCTGGAGCTTTTGGACCTTTCGATTTTATTTCAAATCGTGCAGTCTGTTTGTTCCATTTCAGTGTCATGTCAACACAATCCAATGACAGATATATGTCATACATCTTCTTTACATCTATAATACAAGAAAGAACATCAGAGTCTGTGACTTCACCACCATTGCTGTGTGATGAAACACTCTTTTGAAATAGCTTTATCTGTTCGGTTGATATTTCGTCAAATTTACCTTCAGCCATCATGAGAAGAGCATTATTATCAACTGCTGCTGCCACGTGTCTCAAACAATCTAAAGTAGTATAATTTTTTATGTTTCCTCTCGATTTGTATGTCAATCCATTTACATCATTGGGAACAGAGCCTAAGGGGAGCACACGAAGTTTAACATACATGTCGGTGCCTTTTTTCGGAATGATAAATTTTAATTGGAAGGAGTAGTCTGAGGGTTTCCATGAGTAATAGCTGGTGAAAGATTTTAGTCCAAACCCTTCTGGCATGATATCCAGAATATCTCTATTGGATTCAGATTTACCGTAATCATCGCAGTTGAACTCTTCGTATTTAAGATAGGTGTATCGTCCGTTGATATCCTTGAATGCTGCCGCTTGAGCTTCACAGCCGCATCCGCAGGTAGGCCATCCTCCAGATGTCTCTACATACCCATTGGGTAGGTCGTACTTAATACTTCCATATTCAAATTTTTTTCCATTTTCATCGACATCTGTGCCTTCACTTTTCCATTCATCGTGACATCTTGACACCATGTTGAATAGATTTTCTTTCATCGTTTGTGCACTGGCGATTGTACACATTCCTAATCCAGAAAATAATATGAATGAAATCACTTTTTTCATCATTTGAGGTGATTTTAGCGTTTTAATAGAAATAAATTTATTTAAGATCCTACGAAATGAATTTATGGAACCTGCATTATTTTATTCCTTTCTTGTCCAATTCTTTATGATACTTATGGGCATTGTTTTGATGCTCGTCGAACGTGGTGGAGAAATCATGGTATCCAGAGAAATCTCTTTTTGCACACATGAATAGGTAATCGTGATGCTCATAGTTTAATACAGCATCGATACCGCCCGTACAAGGAATGCGAATTGGTCCGGGAGGCAAACCTGCATATTTATATGTGTTGTATGGGGAATCTACAAATCCTGCACCTGTCACACGTTTGATGGAGAAATCACCTAGGGCGAATTTCACGGTTGGGTCAGCTTGAAGCATCATGCCAATGCGAAGGCGGTTGAGGTAGAGTCCTGCTACTTTAGGACGTTCATCATTTTTGATGGTCTCTTCTTCTACGATAGAGGCTAGGGTGCTTACTTCCAAGCGGGTTAATTGGCAGTCTGCTAGTTTTTTCTGACGTTCATCCGTCCAGAATTTTTCGTATTCCTTGTTCATTTTCTCGATGAATTCTTTAGGGGTGATGTTCCAATAGAATTCGTATGTGTTGGGAATGAATATGGCTATGTTGTTTTCTTTGGTGAGACCATATTTGTTGAGAGTTTCAGGACTGTCTAATTCTTCAAGAAATTCCTCTTTGCTCATCATCAGAACCTCATCTACGCGTTGTGCGAATTGATCTTTTGTACGGATGTTGTTGAAGGTGAAACGAACAGGTGTTTGTCGTCCGCTTCGTAATTTTTGAATGAGTTTGAGACTGCTCAGTCCGTTGGTGAGTTCGTACCTTCCAGCTTTCACCTTGTCTTGGTACCCCAACAGTTTGGCTGCCAATTTTAAAGATGTCATATTTTGAATGACTCCGGTTAGTTCCAAGTTCTCCATGACAGAATTGTATCCTTGGTCGGAATAGATCTCAAAGTATACTGGAGATTCCGTTTTTACATTGCTTGACAATAGATATTTATAACCGACGAAGCCTGCAATTCCACCTAAAATAAGGAGCGCAATAACTATTTTAGACAATTTTTTCTTCATTGTTTTTGCTTTTTTTATGGGTTCTCAAAAACCACATTATCTAACAAAATATTATTTTAGTGGTGAATATAAGGAACTCACCTCAATACTCTACAAAAATAATGAATATTTCTTTGGATTTTCAAAAAAGAGTCCTTATATTTGCACTCGCAAATCAGATTTGATTGCGCATATATACAAATCCATATAAATGGGGTTTGGTGAGATGGGTGAGTGGCTTAAACCACCAGTTTGCTAAACTGACGAACGGGTAACCGTTCCGGGGGTTCGAATCCCCCTCTCACCGCAAGGTTTTAGAACGAAGACATAGGGTAATCAATTATTTATGGTAATAGACGAGTCAATCAAGAATATCTTGGTTGTCTTTTTTTTATACCCCTTTCTGATATAAAATAAGGAAGGCTGAACCGAAGTCCAGCCTTCCCTTGAATGATGAAACTCTTAACAGAGTAAAAGTTGAGATATTTTAATTATTATTTAACAATCATACTCTTTCCTTCCACGAAATTATTTGCTTTCATCACGTAGTGATAGATGCCCTTTGGCAGATTTGCAGTGGAGAAGGTGACGATATTCAAACCTTCGTTGTATTCGCCTGCAACTATATCTTTCACTTTTTGACCTAAGCTATTATAAAGTTCAATGGAAACGAATGATCTTTCAGCGACATTAAACGTAATTGTAGTCTCGTCGTCTGTTGGATTTGGTGCATTTTGAGAAAGATAGTATCCGTTTTGATCAACTCCAACTTCAGCAACACTGCTTGTGCCACAACCCTTGTTTTCTATCTTGTGTCCACCCCAATCAAATTTTCCAGAGCTATGATTGCTGCTTACAGTGCTGGTGCGGATTTTGGTGTTTTGTGAATTATCACCATACAAGAATTTGTTGATGAATGCTTGTGCCGCTTTGTTTTGGTTGTTAGAAGCTTGACAGTGGGAATGTCCACCTTCTACTACATAACCGAAACGGTCTTCAATGCCCATCGCCTTCCAAACTTCTTCAGCAGCTTTTAGTGAAGCGATACCAGAAGCATCACCTAACCATACATAATCTGGATTTCCAAATGCAAGGAATGCACGAGGCGCACACATTGCAATCAATTCATGATGGTCGTAAGGCAATTTGTCGATTTGAGATTGGAAGTTGCTCTTGAAACTGTTGAGGAACCAGTCGTAGTTGGTGTTAGAGATACCTTCCACGTCTGAACCGATTTCAGAACTTACACGCCATGAGTTGATACCACCTCCACCAGATTCTTGTGCAATTGTCAATGTGATACGTTCGTCGAATGCTCCTGCATACAGTGCCATTTTTCCAGCATAAGAGCAACCAGTTACAGCGATACGTCCCATATCAGCCTTTAACTTGCCTTCATCAGCCAATATTTTAAGACCATCAATTAAACGGCTGATACCCCATGACCATGCGCAATAATCAGCTTTCGTGTTGAATGTTCCAGGATAGAGTTGGTAGAATGGGTCGTTTTGGCTTCTTCCATTTCCTCCGAATCCGGAATTGTACTCAGCAATTTGAGAGTGAGTGAATGGTACTTGGATACACTTAGAGAAATAAGAAGAACTTAAACTTCCTGTGTTGCCATCCATACCAATCACGATTGGGTGAGGTCCATTTCCAGATGGAATTGACATCTTACTTGTTAGTGTAAGTTTATTGCTTCCGTTGTGAATGGTTACGGTCATAGTGCTTCCAGAAAGAGATGCTTCTATCTTATCAAACTTAGGTTTCTCTCCGATCTCCCAGTACTCAATCTCACGCTTGATTTCGTTACGACGGCAAGACCAGTCGCAGAAATCTGTTACCTTGCCGCTACCATCAGCCCATTCGAATGGGTTAGGCAATGTTCTGCATGATTTCAGATTGTTCTTGTTTAATGAAGATGGGTCTTCACAATCAGCACCTGTGTTCTCCACGGAATAATTCAACGGATAAACACCAGCAGGGTTTGAACCGCTACCAGATCCAGATCCTGAACCAGATCCTGAACCTGAACCAGAACCGCTACCACTACCAGAACCACTACCAGAGCCAGAACCGCTTCCACTTGTTGTGTCTACTTCTGTGAACGTTAGTTTGTCCAGATTACAGTTGTTGTTACCAATCTTTACTTTCAAAATATGTTTTCCTTCTGATAGGGTCGATGTTGTTGCTTTGATTGTCTCATAATCATCCCAGCTTGGAGTGGAAGATCCAGATAATGAAGCAATCTCTTTGTTATCTAAGTAAAGTGTGAACTTCACGTCGTCATTCTTGTTAGATCCTACAGCTTCTACATCGTATTTGGCAGTTTTCTTTACGTTGACTGTATATTCCAACCATTCGCTAGAAGTAGTGTAACCAACAGCCATTCCGTCGGATGTTTTTACGATGTCCACGCCTTCATCTGTACGATATTTAGCGTCTCCTTCGTTGTTGTCATCAGAATCATTGTAGGCATTTCCGTTACCTCCGATATCATAGTTCTCTGCCTCTACAACACCAGGAATTGAAAATGCATCCTTATATGGCTTTTGCTCTACTACAGTAGAACCACTGCCAGATCCAGATCCTGAGCCAGAACCACTTCCTTGACAACTCAAGTCACCGAGAGAACTCTCTTTGCCTTTCCATGACATACTAGCGCAGGTGTATTCAACAGATCCTGAACCTCCACCTACTTCACAAAGAATTTTACAATCGTAGATGCCTCCTAGGTTAACACCTAATTTCTCCCAGTTCTTGAAGTGCTCGGTGATGTTAACGTGTCCGCAAGTCTGATAAGAAGAACGAATAGCGAATACTTGGTCGAATGTAGATGTACCGTCGATAGAAGGTTGGTTGATTCTCTTTCCAACCTTTAAAGTATATGTAACACCATCCACTGTGTAGGTTCCTTTGGTTGCAGCTTGTCCATTGCGGCTTTGATCCCAGAACATACCACCTCCGTTAGGAGTGAAAGAATCTTCTACAATATAATACTCAATCAACGGACTTCTTGTCCATCCGTATATTCCTATATATGAGTAGCTTCCTCCACCACTTCCTTGTTTTGTGTAGTTATATACTGCGTGGATTTCTCCCAAGTCGGTATATTTCTTAGAGTTAGAACCATCGTAATAACCTACACGTGCCAAATAGTCACCTGAGTTACTCCAGCTAGCCTTGAATGCGCAATCGGCTTTTCCTCCGAACACAGTCAAGTCTCCACCTCCACCATCGCGCCATTGCTCTACGTGATATCCATTACCAACGTCTTGTCTTACATTTCCTGATACAGATTTTCCTCCTGAATATTTTGTTTTCATAGAGCATGGATCAGGTGCACAGTTGTCTGTTGAAGTGGATGATGAACCACCAGGCTCGGTTGTGCTGCTTCCTGGGTCAGTTGTGCTGCTTCCTGGGTCAGTTGTGCTACTTCCTGAAGAAGGTTCCATTTTCAACACTTTCAACATTTGCTCTGCATAACGTTGTCCCAATGTACGGTAACTCGCAGATGAGAAGTGAAGACCATCACCTTTATTGCCAAGACCTTGTGCGGAAATGACGTATGAGTTAGGAATGGTGTTTGGAACTTTTGCAATGATATTGTTCATGCTACCACATTGACCACCTTGGTCGCTACGTACTACTTCTCCTACAAGCAAAGGAACATCTGCAGCATTTAGTCCTAAGTCTTTGATTAGGTCGTTGTAGATGGCTTTTACACGATTTGGCCAGTCGTTTTGTCCCGTGTTAGTTTCTCCTTGATGAAGGAGGATTCCTTTGATGACACCTACCTTCTGTGCAGCTTTTCCCATCTCAACCAATCGTCCGTAAGGATTTCCTCCATACGACTGAATGGTGCTCTGCATGTATGACTCTGCACGATAGTTCTGGTAGTTTGTCTTTTCGAACAATTGAATGTCACAACCTGCGATTGCTACAACTGTAACACCCACTTTGATGTTCTCTGGCAAATTCTTTACCATCGTACGTCCAAAGTAATCTACTGGTCCGAGATGCGATCCACTACAGCATGAGAGTGGGGGAGTAGCATCATACCAATTGCCTTTTCTTCTGCTTCCGCAGTTGTCGTACGAACAGAGAACTTGAAAACGTTTGTCCACCGTCTGATCTTGGCTTTCAATGTTTCCTTGTCCCTCCATGTTGGATTGCCCGAAACACAAATAAATGTGAAAATTCGGATCTGGATCTGCGTAACCGCTCACCAGACATCCAAACAGCATACTAAATGCTGTCAGGAAAAAGAGTTTGATGTTTTTCATTTTGTTTTGTTTATTAATGTAATTATGGTATATAAATCTAATACATCGAACATAATTCTCCGTATCATGAACCTTTCATCTTCGTCAAAATATCATCTTGGGCATTCAGCTTCTTGGCTTCTTCATAAGCCTTCGTACAGTTTCACTCACTCGCACCCTCTTAAATAATACAATTCAGTTCATGTTTTTGTGTTTTTCGTGCTAGATATGTACAAAGTGTAATAGTGTAATAATCACATAAAATATCTTGTCTTATCTTCACATCGAAAAATTTTCAATTCGAAAAACAGTGCAAATATAATCTTTTTTTTATCATTACAAAAAAAAAGCGAATTTATCACATGAAATTTGTTTTTCCCCTTTAGAGTTTATTTGAGCAATTCTTCTAGCCGTAGTATCTCGTCTCTGTATTGCGCAGCTTCGATGAAATCGAGGTTTTTCGCACATTGCTTCATGGCTTTTTTTGCCTTTTCGATGGCTTTCTCTATGTCGGTTCTTGTCTGTAGTTTCGGACTCTCCTCGGCGGCTATGGATTGAAGATTCTCTGTTGGGTACTCTTTCCTGCAGACTTCCGTCTTGCTGGTCTCGCTTGTTAGAACTGACTTACTGTTCTTGATGGCTGATTTCGGTGTTATGTTATGCTCTATGTTATAGGCCATCTGCTTCTCTCTTCTTCTATTTGTCTCGTCGATGGTGAGCTGCATACTTCGTGTGATCTTGTCGGCATACATGATTGCTTTTCCATTGACGTTTCTGGCGGCGCGACCCACTGTTTGCGTTAGTGCTCGGTGAGAACGGAGCATACCTTCTTTGTCGGCATCGATAATGGCTACTAATGAGACTTGGGGCAGGTCTAGTCCTTCCCTAAGTAGGTTGACTCCTACAAGGACATCGAACAAACCATTTCTCAAATCTTCCATAATCTGTACGCGTTCCAGTGTTTCTACGTCAGAATGGATATAGTTGCTTCGTACACCCATTTTCTCAAGATAGGCTTGTAACTCTTCTGCCATTCTTTTGGTGAGGGTGGTGACTAAGACACGTTCGTCTTTTTCCGCTCTGACTTGGATCTCCTCAAGTAAATCGTCAATCTGATTGTTACTTGGACGAACTTCAATAATCGGGTCTAACAAACCTGTCGGACGAATCACCTGCTCGACGAATATTCCTCCTGATTTCTCCAATTCGTATTCTGCTGGCGTGGCACTGACATAGATGCTTTGCCCTACCAATTGCTCGAATTCATCAAACTTGAGTGGACGGTTGTCTAATGCCGATGGAAGACGAAATCCGTAATTGACCAAAGTACTCTTTCTGGAATAATCGCCTCCGTACATGGCGTGGATTTGCGGAATGGTTACGTGACTCTCATCAACGACCAAAAGAAAATCTTTTGGGAAATAGTCTAACAAACAGAACGGACGTGTTCCCGGCTTGCGTCCATCAAAATAGCGGGAATAATTCTCAATGCCAGAGCAGTGCCCCAGTTCCTTGATCATCTCCAAGTCGTAGTTGACTCGTTCGTATAGACGTTTCCCCTCAAACACCTTGCCGATGGATTGGAAATATTCAACCTGTGTGTTCAGATCGTCCTGAATCTCGTTGACCGCCTTGTTGATTCGCTCTTGTGTGGTGACAAACAAGTTGGCAGGATAGATGTTGTACTCTTCGAAGGAATCAATGTGAATGTTATTGATGGGGTCTATGGATTCTATCTCCTCAATTTCATCTCCCCAAAAATGAATTCTTATGATATAATCCTTATAGGCTAAAAAGACATCTAACGTGTCGCCCTTCACTCTGAATCGTCCGTGGTCCAGCTCTATTTCATTGCGCATGTACAAACTTTCCACCAGTTTGCGAAGTAGATAGTTCATGCTCATCATTGCCCCACGTTTGATGGTGATCATGGTGCTGTAGAAATCATCGGGATTTCCTATGCCATAGAGACAAGAGACGGAGGAGACCACGATAACATCCCTTCTTCCTGATAGTAGGGAAGATGTGGTGGACAGACGAAGTTTCTCTAGTTCGTCATTGATAGAGAGGTCTTTTTCTATGTATGTATCCGTATTAGGCAGATAGGCTTCCGGTTGAAAGTAGTCGTAGTAGGAGACAAAATACTCCACTGCGTTGTCGGGAAAGAAACTTTTGAACTCGCTGAAAAGCTGAGCCGCTAATGTCTTGTTGTGACTTAATATTAGCGTGGGCCGTTGTACTTTCTCAATAACGTTAGCGATGGTGAATGTCTTACCGGAACCTGTAACACCTAATAATGTCTGATGCTGCGTACCAGAAAGGACGCCATTGGCAAGCTCCTCAATAGCTTGAGGTTGATCGCCTGTGGGTGCAAATTCGGATGACAGCTTGAATTTCATTTGTTATTCTTCTTTCATGACGAATAGACATACAAGATAGGCAATGAGTCCTGTTCCATAGGCAAGTATCAATATTGCCCAAATGATACGTACAATAGTGACGTCAACATCAAAGTATTCAGCGATACCAGCAGCAACACCGAATAGTTTTTTGTCTTTAGATCGTTTTAGCTCTTTTCCCATTTTCAATATAGTTTTATTAGAATGGTGATTTATAGACTCACCATGGTTGTGATTAATAAAGAGACTACAAAATTAAAGAATTGAAATGGAATAGTTCGTGTGATGAAAATTAAATTGTGTGAAAAAATACAGATATTTGTAAAACAATTGCATTATTCAGAATATTAAGTTATTTTTGCAATAAGTAGTAATATATTAATTAATTTGAAAAAATGATTTGGAATGAGACCGTAGAGTGCATGAGTCGCGAGGAAATGCGAAAACTTCAGAGTTTACGACTCAAACGTGTTATAGAGCGTGTTTATCATAATTGTGAGCCGTATAGAAAGCGAATGCAAGCGGCAGGGGTAACTCCGGAAGATATAAAGGATATAAAGGATATTGTAAAACTGCCTTTTTCTTCAAAGAAGGATTTGAGAGACTATTATCCGTTTGGACTATTGTCTGCACCAATGTCTGAAATCGTTCGTGTACATGCATCGTCAGGAACTACAGGTAAGCCGATTGTAGTGGGTTTGACTAACAATGACTTGGCTGTTTGGAAAGAGGTAGGTGCTCGTTGTTTGACAGCTTATGGTCTCGGACAAAACGATATTGTTCAGGTTTCTTATGGCTACGGATTGTTTACTGGTGGATTAGGCGCTCATTCTGCGGTTGAGAACATTGGTGCAACGGTTATCCCAATGTCAAGTGGAAATACTCAAAAGCAAATTATGATGATGCATGATTTGGGCGTGAAGGCATTGGCTGCCACTCCTTCTTATGCAATGTATTTGGCAGAGGCAATGGAGTCTTCTCCATATAAGCGCGAAGAGTTTAATTTACGTGTAGGCGTTTTCGGCGCTGAACCATGGACGGAAGCAATGCGTAGAGAGATCGAAGCGAAGATGGGTATCAAAGCTTATGATATTTATGGATTAACTGAAATTATGGGTCCAGGTGTTGGTTATGAATGTGAATGTCAGTGTGGTACACACTTGAATGAAGATCATTTCTACCCTGAAATCATCGACCCAGAAACTGGTGAACCATTGCCAGAGGGTGTAGAGGGCGAGTTAGTCTTCACAACATTAACGAAAGAGGGTATGCCTCTGATCCGTTTCCGTACGAGAGATTTGACAGCTTTGCACTATGAAAGATGTTCGTGCGGACGTACATTGGTACGTATGGATAAAATTATGGGTAGATGCGATGATATGTTGATTATTCGTGGTGTGAATGTATTCCCAAGTCAGGTAGAATCAGTTATCTGCGAATTGGAAGAGTTTGAACCATTCTTCTTCATTACGGTGGATAGAGTCAATAATACGGATACTTTCGAAATCATGGTGGAGGTAAAACAAGAGTACTATACAGATGACATGAGAAGTATGATGGAGCTTAAAAAGAAAATTGCTCATAAGATACAAAGTGTTGTTGGTATTCAACCTGATATCCGTTTGGTAGAACCTCGTACGATAGAAAGAAGTGAAGGAAAAGTAAAACGTGTGTTAGATAAACGTGTATTTAAGAACTAAATTGTAGATGTTTTATGTGTGACGAAATGATAATTAAACAACTTTCTGTCTTTTTGGAAAATAAGGTGGGAAGATTAAACCATGTGGCAGAAATCCTAGGTGGTGCTGGCATCAATATGACCGCTTTTAGTGTTGCCGATAACTCGGATTTTGGTATCTTGCGTGTGATTGTGCATGAACCAGAACGCGCTCAGAAGTTATTGAAGGAACATTTGTTCGCAGTCTCTTTGACGGATGTGATCTGCTTGAAGATTGGTAATAAACCTGGATCTCTTTCTTCTGTATTGAAAATATTGGAGAAAGAGGGTATCTACATTGAATATATGTATGCTTTCTCGGAAGGTGAAAATGCAAATATCGTTATTCGACCAGATAAGCTTCAAGAAGCTTTGGATGCGTTGAAACGTAACAATGTGGGTATGCTTCAGTCTGATATGATTCAGTAATTCTATTGTGTTGAATATGAAAAAAGGAGATTGATTATCAATCTCCTTTTTCTTTTTTTATCTCTTGCTTATTCTTCCATATTTAATATGCGAAGGGCATTCTTGTAAAGTATGGCGTCTCTGTCTTCTTTGTTTAGATCGAGTTTATTGAAACGTTCCAACTCCTCTTTGTGGTCCCACATAGGGTAATCGACGCCAAATAACATTTTGTCTACTCCGTGATTGTGAATGATTCTCATAGCCTGTTCTGTCGATATCTTCCACAAACTGCTGGAGGTGTCAAAATAGACATTTTTGCCAACCAAGTATTTCTCTGACTTGTCCCATTCCGTATATCCTCCAAAATGGGCAGCTATCATTACTAAGTCGGGATGCTTTTCTAAAACATGAGCAATTCTTTGTGGACCAGAAAAATCGTAACGGAAGTCTCCCGCATGTGTGAGCACGGGTAATTTCAATTCTGCGATGACATCATATATCTTGTCCATTTCCGGACAATCTACGGCAAACTTTTGAAAGTCGGGATGTAACTTTATTCCTTTAAGCCCCGCCTCTTTTATGCGTCTGAGCTCTGCGTCGAAATTGTCATATTCAGGATGGATGGTACCAAATCCGATGAACTCTGGATGAGCAGAAATCTCTCCAATGATGTAGTTGTTGATGGACTCCACTTGATGTGGCGCTGTTGCCGTGGAATGAACAATGTAGTGATTGACACCTATCCGGCTTCCACTCGCTAATAACTGCTCCGGACTTCCCTTATATTCCATCGGAATGTGATAAAAATCACCAATGGTTTTACTTGCCTTTTCTGCAATCTTTGCAGGGTAAATGTGTGCGTGAAAATCTATTATCATAATGGACGCAAAGGTACATTATTTTTTCTTTATTTGTAGTTTAAAAGCCTACATTTGTTTGGCTAAAATGTCTGTTAAAATAATCACTAATAGTTATTCAACATTCATTTTCTGCGCAATCACCTCAGCACATCGTTCTCCATCCACAGCTGATGATGTGATTCCTCCTGCATAACCTGCACCTTCTCCGCATGGATAGAGTCCTTTGATGCGGATGTGCTCCAATGTCTCTTCGTTGCGTGGAATGCGGATGGGGGATGAGGTACGTGACTCCACACCGATGATGATAGCGTCGTTGGTTAGAAACCCATGCATCTTTTGATCAAAGGCTTTGAACCCTTCTTGTAGCCTCGTCCGAATGAATTCTGGCATCCACTGATGCATGGCTGATATCTTAATTCCTGGAAGATAGGAGGTGGCTGGTAGGTCGGTCGACTCTACTCCGCGAACAAAATCCCGTAGACGCTGCGCGGGCGCAATGGCTTTCTCTCCCTCTCCATTCTCGTAGGATAGATGCTCGTATGCCTCCTGAAATTTCAAACCTGCCATCACTCCATATTGCTGATAGTCTGTTAAGTCTTCAGGACGAATCTCTACGACAATGCCTGAATTGGCAAATTTGGAGTTTCGTGAAGAGGATGACATTCCATTGACGACACCTTCGCCTATTCCTGTTGAGGCTGGGACTATGAATCCGCCTGGACACATACAGAATGAGTAAACCCCACGACCCTCTATTTGTGTCACCAAATTGTATTCGGCAGCTGGTAGGTAATTGCCCCTTCCTTCTTTACTATGATATTGTATCTGATCAATAAGTCTCTGCTGATGTTCAACACGGACTCCCATGGCAAACCCTTTGCTCTCAAGTTCGACACCTTGACGATGTAGCATTTCGTAGATGTCGCGTGCGGAATGTCCCGTAGCCAATATGACAGCTTCGGCATGCCACTCTTTTCCGTCTGTCGTTCGTACTCCCTTTATGGTATCCTTCTCAATAATCAGTTCTGATACCTTTGTCTCAAAATGAATCTCCCCTCCATGCTGAAGAATGGTCTCCCTCATGTTTTTGATGACGGTGGGTAGTTTGTCCGTTCCTATGTGAGGATGTGCTTCATAAAGTATGGAGTCTTGTGCACCATGCATGTGAAAGATATCTAAGATGCGACTGCAGTCTCCCTTCTTTTTGGAACGAGTGAACAATTTTCCATCAGAGAATGTGCCGGCACCTCCCTCTCCAAAACAATAGTTGGATTCTGTGTTGAGACCTTCTCGACGATTGAGTAAGGCAATGTCTTTCTTACGATCACTTACCATTTTGCCTCGTTCTATGATGATGGGTTTCAATCCCAGTTCGATGAGACGAAGCGCTCCAAACATTCCTGCAGGCCCTGCACCTACAATGATGACTGGCTTCTTGTCTTGTACGTCCTGATAATGAAAAGAGTGTTCAATCTTTTCTGGTTGCGTATTGTCTGTATAGACATTAAGTGTCAAATTGATTTTGATGTCATTGCGTTTTCTCGCATCGGTCGATTTCTTTATGATTTGAATCGTATGAATGCGATCCGCTTTGACATGAATCTTTTTCGTGATTTGATCTTTCAGTTCAGATTCGACAAAAGCTTGCTTTGGGGTGAGTGCTAATTGAATGTTTTGGTAAGAAGCCATACGTTTATGACATTATAAAATGGAATATTTGTTAAGAAACGCTTGGAAACTGTCTTTGTACGAGTCGGATATTGGAATGTATTCTTTTCCAAATATGATTCTGTTTCGCTCGATGGTTTTGATCTTCTTGGGTTGTACGATGAAAGATCTGTGAACACGAATGAACTGATCTTGTGGTAACATTGTCTCTAATGATTTCATGCTCATAAGTGATAGAATAGGGTATTGCTCTCCTTCTACAAAGATTTTCACGTAATCTTTCAATCCTTCGATATGAGTAATCTTGTCAAGTTCTATCTGAACTAGTTTATAGTCTGATTTGACGAAGATACTTCTCTTGCGACTCTCTGTTGCACCCTCTTCTTTGTGATCGGTGTTTGCCATTTCATACCAAGCAAGTGCTTTGTTGGCAGCCTCCAAGAAGTCGGGATAGCTGATGGGTTTCATCAGATAGTCCAATGCATTTACCTTGTAGCCCTCCAATGCATATTGCTGAAAGGCAGTGGTAAAGATGATTTTGGTCTTGTCTTTGATGATTTTGGAAAACTCCAATCCATTCAGTTCAGGCATTTGAATGTCTAAGAACAACAGATGAGGTGGGTTTTCCTTTAATGTGGACATGGCTTCTACGGCATTTTCAAACTTGCCTACCAAATTCAAAAATGGAGTCTTCTTTACGTAACTTTCCATTAATCCGAGAGCTAATGGCTCGTCGTCGATGATGATACAATCTAGTGTCATGCTTTCCTGTATGTATTAGTTATTTATTCTTAATTATTAGTTTTGAAACGTATGTATCTCCTTCTACACTATATGTATATGTGTGTCTGTTTGGATATATCAGTTCCAACCTTCTTTTTGTGTTTTCCACACCGATTCCAGAACCACTTTTGTCTTGGTTCTCATCTTTAGGGAAATAACTGTTTTGCAGGTCGCAAACGATGTCGTTATCTTCCGTCAGTTGAATGGAAAAGTGAATGAAGGAGTTCTGTTGTGATGAAACGCCGTGCTTGAATGCGTTCTCAATCATTGAGATGAACAGCAATGGGGCAATAGGGAAACTTGGGTTTCTGTCCACTTGCATATTTACTTGAACATCTACTTTGCTAGACAGACGAAGTTTCATGAGCTTCACATAGTTGCTGATAAACTCCACTTCCTTGCTGATGGGAACCAAGTTGGTGTCTGCATCATACAAGACATAACGAAGCATTTTGCTTAACTCCATGACCGCCTCTTGTGATTTGTCCTGACTGATGGCAATCAGTGCGTAAATGTTGTTGAGTGTGTTAAATAGGAAGTGCGGGTTAAGCTGACTTTTGAGATTTTTAAGTTCCGCTTCCACCTTTTTTTGTTCCGCCTCTTTTCGTTCTTGCTCATTTAAGTAAAGTCTCTTCATGGAAAGTAGTGCGATGGCTGTTCCGATGAAACAGATGTAGGCAATGAAGTTAAAGAGTATTCCCCACATTTCACTTCCTTTGTTTTTGCTTCTTCTGATTTTGTCGGCTTGAATTCGAGCTTCCAATTCGCCACAGTTGTGCTCTTGCATATATTTTACGATGCTGGCACGCTCTTGATTCTGACGTTCAGTGCGTTCAGCTTCCAGAATAGGTTGCGTTTCGACATGAACCGCATAGTTTATGCCACAGAGAATGGAAATGCTTATGAGGTTGTATAGAAGAAAATGTTTCCATCTTCCGTTGATCATGAATTTTTTTATGAGAAGAGAGTAGTTCAGATAGAAGATGGACATGAGTGATAGGGTAGTTACTACATGTCGAATATAGTGTATGGTGTTTACATTGTCTCTGTTTGGAAAGACAAAAATAGGAGATACAAGAAACATTACCCATACGATAATGTGTATAAATGGAGTGAGTTTGATTTTCCCGATTTTAGACAATAAGCCCATTTTTTATTTCTTGTTTTTAATTGTTAAATCAATGTATATGGGTAGGTGATCACTATACCCGTATGCGAAGAGTGTTCCTAAAAATGCACGTTTGGGCGCATATCCAGTGGCACTCTCTTTTAATAAGAATTTCTCTTGACATATTTTCATTCCGTCCTGTTGTACGAAGCAGGAGGCTTCACTATCCAATAGTGCACCCGACACGATGAATTGGTCGAGCATCCCCCATTTCCCTCCAAATTTGTGACTGCCAATATCACCTTTTTCATGAATGGGATAACTCAGATTGTAAAGTTGGTCAAAGATATAACTTTTTTGTGGAGAAAACGCACATAACCCATGAATTAAACTATTGTTGTCTGGATAGTCGTTGAAGTCTCCCATGATAATAATCTTGGAACGAGCGTTTTTTGCAAAAAGTGCATCTGTCGCATCTCGTAGTGTTGAGGCGGCTGACATTCGTTTCTCTTCAGATTCTAATTCACCACCATAACGGGATGGCCAGTGATTGACAAAGACGTGAAGCGTGTCTCCGTTGGTCAGTATGCCTGTTGCATGCAAGATGTCGCGCGTGGGTTTCCCGTCTGTAATATGTACTGGAATAAATTCTTCAGCGATGAGATGAAATCGTTGAGGATGATAAACAAGAGCCACATCGACACCGCGCAGATCGGGCGAGTCTTTGTGAACGAATTGGTAGCCAACCTCTCGTAATTGAGTGTGATAGAGAAGATCACTTACCACTTTGGCATTCTCCACTTCGCATAATCCTATCAAAATGGGTGTTTGCCATTCGCCAGCTGCAGTGATGGCTCGTGATAGATTGTTGATTTTAACCCAGAATTTAGCCTCTGTCCATTCGTGATCACCTGTAGGAGTGAATGATTCATCGCTAGTGAGCGAGTCATCAACGCAATCAAACAGATTCTCCAGGTTGTAACTGATGATTCTGAAACTTTCAAAATCATCTTTAGCTTGTAGTGCAATGTTGGTTGTCCATAAAAGAACAACGATAAAAAACATTAGATAGAAATTTCTTTTCATATTATTTATGGATTGTCACTTTCTTCCTCTTCCTCTTCATGCCATTGATAGGCACCTAGGTCGGGAAGCGTGTCGTTTTGTCGGGTGATATTATCCTTGTCCGTTAAGCATTCAGGATATGATTTTAGAATTTCAAGGTCCCCTTTCTGTCGGGCCGCACTATTCTCTTCCAGATGAAAGTCATATCCAGGATCCTTCTTGAGTGATACGAATTGAGGATTTTCCTCCCAGACGCTTTCTATGAAAAACTCATCAGAATAAAACTCCTCCTCTATGTTGTTGGCTGGGAAAAGACAATGGTTGAATTTATATTGAAACTGTTCGGATGGATTCTCACATTCGAATTTCAGACTTGTCTCTTTGTTGAGACTGAATATGATGCAGTTGTTAAATTGGGCATTAAGAGGAATACTACCTTGCGTTGAATCGATTGATTTGTCTGCTAGTAAAACCGTGTAAGGTGTTATTCCGTATTCTCCTTGACCAGAAGAGGTCTTGGCGAATGTGCAGTGATTAAACGTGTAGATACCGCCTTGTAATACGACGTTGCTTCTAATCTCTCCACGCAAGAAAAGCGAATTGTAGGCATATATATTCGCACAATGAGCATCCAGTACGCTCCTTTTTACATGTTGAATGATAGAGTTCCCAATGATGAGACGAGGAACTTTTTCGTCTATCTCTGCAGAATCTATTTTTATACCATAGTATCCATTTTTAATTTCAGTGAACAATAGTTGATTGTTGGTGCTGTTCCCAGAAAAATGAATGCCTCCCCATTGATTGTTGACATCTTCGTAATATTTTTCTTTACGTTCTCCTCTGAAAATAATTGGAGCTTCGATTGTCCCGTTGCAGATAAGTCGACCGTCTATTCGCATGGTTGCTTTCGGATGGAAATAGAGTGTGACACCCTCTTGAATGGTTAGAGTGGCAGTAGAGTCGACTCTAAGTGTGTCGTAGATGATGTAAGGTTTGTCGTTTTTCCATTCGATGTTGCCCTTTATGGTGTCGTTTTTTATCCTGTGAACATTCTGTCCATAGGCGGTTAGGACGATTTTTTCCTTGTTTTTGTTGTAGGAGAAGATGATGGACCCTTCAATCAATAAGGGATCATTGACACCCACTTCGTCAGAAAAGAATTGGACAAAGAGGTATAGACTGTCGCCAGAAAAAATGCTGATGTTTTCAAAGTGAGTTCCACTTCTTCCATCCAGATTGATTTGAAAACAATTGTTGGGGGATAGTAGGTCACAACTCTCAATTTGAATGTCTTTGTCTGTCTCATTGTATATTTTGATAACACTTAGTGGCGTCAATTCTTCTGTGAAGATAGTGTCAAATTTCAGAGAATCAGTGGAGTATGATAGTCTGTATGAACTGTCTGTTGTGAATTCATCTTTACAGGAGAGGAAAAATAGTGTGCCAATGAAGCTAATGAGAAGAAGTATATGATTGCTTTTTGAATTCATGTTTGAAAATTGTTATTTATGGGATTTTTTGTAGAATCCTTGTTAGTGATTCCCCCATTTAATTACGTAAGATTTTAGTATTTTATTTCATAATACCTACGAATTATTGGTAGGCCCTATAAATTCATTTTGTGGAATTTTGTCGGACTCACCTTGTATTAGTTAGTGCAAAAATAGTGTAAAAATCTCAGAAAGTTTCTATCTTTGTCTGTTTTTTGAGATTAAAAGAAGTTATAGATGAGACAAAAAATATCTTCATTTTTGTTGCGATTGATGGGTTGGAAGTATAAACTGTCGGTGGAACTTCCCGAGAAGGCAATCTTTTGTGTCGCACCCCATACAAGTAATTGGGATTTGTTGATGGGTGAATTGCTTTATTTTGCAGTGGGAGGAAAGCATAAGGTCTCTTTTTTGATTAAAAAAGAGTGGTTCTTTTTCCCTTTGAAATATCTTTTCAGAATGATGGGGGGAGTTCCCGTTGACCGTCAGAAACGTACCTCTTTGGTGGAGCAGATGGTACATGAGTTTAATACTCGTGATCAATTCTGCTTGGCCATTACGCCAGAAGCGACGAGGAAAGCGAATCCTAATTGGAAAAGAGGATTTTATTATATTGCGTTAGAAGCGAAAGTTCCTGTTCTCTTGGTCTATTTTGATTATTCTAGCAAGATGGCTGGTGTTGAACGTACACTTGAGATAACAGGAGACGAGGAGACTGATATCCAGACTGTAAAACAATATTATTCGTCATTTAAGGGAAAATACCCTGATAATTTTGCCATTTAGTATGCGAATTGCGCTGTTTCAGATGAATGTCCATTGGGGTGATGTGCAAGCTAATATGCAATCACTTCATACTTGGATCAAAGAGCATTTCTTGGAGACTGATTTGTTGGTTTTGCCAGAGATGTTCACCACTGGATTTTGCGTTGATTCTTCGACATTGGCTGAGACGGAGGATGGACCGACTCTAAAACAATTGCAGGAGTGGTGCCGTTCGTATCATATTGCCATTACGGGTAGTCTGATGATACATGAAAAGGATACTAATTATAATCGTGCCTTTTTCCTTACACCAGAGAATGAACCTGTTTATTATGATAAGAGACATCTGTTTCAGATGGGTAGTGAAGGACGTTATTTCACGAAAGGGGAGAAGCGAGTGATTGTGCCTTATATGGGATGGAATATTCTGTTGCAGATCTGTTATGATTTACGATTCCCTGTTTTTTCTCGTGTGCGGAATAATGACTACGATTTGGCAATATATATGGCTTGTTGGCCTACAGCTCGCATTGGAGCATGGAAAACGTTATTACCAGCACGTGCGATTGAAAACGAAGTTTATGTTTGTGGTGTCAATGCCGTGGGTGTCGACTCGGAAGGAAGGAGACAAGGCGGTACTTCCATGCTTTTGGACATGAAAGGGCAATCACTCTTGTCATTGTCAGATACGGAAGAGAATTCGGCCATAATGGATATACAAATAGATGATTTACATCTATTTAGAGAGAAATTTCCCGCATGGAAAGATGCTGATGATTTTGAATGCTTATAAAAAAATGCATAAGCAGGAAAATTTTTTTCGAAAATTTGTGTGAAATTTAACAAAAAAAATGGATATTTGCGGTGAAAACAAAACGTTTAGATTTTTTTAAGTTAGGTTTAGGTTAAATTGATTAAGGGAAGCTGTGGAGCTTCCCTTGGTTTTTTAGTAGGGGCGAATAGCATTCGCCCAAGAATTAAGAGTTAAGAGTAGGGGCGAATAGCATTCGCCCATGTTGGTTATACGCACCAACGGGAGAATGTTGAAGGAAAGGGGCGAATGCTATTCGCCCGTACATGGGTGCGGAATTATGCCATCGAATTTGCAGATTTGTGCAATCTCATTTTACCATACAAGTCTATCCAATTGAAAAATTATGTACCTTTGTATGGTTATTTTAAAAAATATTAGAAATGTCTGTACATACTGAAATAAAAAAAGTAACAACGAGTGTACTTCGTAAGATGAAGACACAAGGAGAGAAGATTTCTATGCTGACGTCATACGACTTCTCTATGGCCTCTATCGTTGATAAGGCGGGTGTTGATGTTATTTTGGTGGGTGATTCTGCTGCAAACGTTATGGCAGGTTATCCGACCACTTTGTTGATCACGTTGGATCAGATGATTTATCATGCTCAGTGTGTTGTGCGTGCTGTTAGCCGTGCACATGTAGTGGTGGACATGCCTTTCGGTTATTATGAATCGTCTGAAGCGGATGCTGTGCGTTCGGCTGCTCGCATCATGAAGGAATCGGGCGCTGATTCTCTTAAAATTGAGGGTGGTGAAGAGGTTTTGCCATGCATTCAAAAGATTATTAATGCGGGTATCCCTGTTATGGGACACCTCGGTTTGATGCCTCAGTCGGTCAATCAATATGGATCATACGCATTGCGTGCAAACAATGAATCGGAGGCTAAGAAATTGATTGAAGATGCTAAAAAATTGGAAGCGGCAGGTTGCTATGCTCTTGTCTTGGAGAAAATTCCGGCAGAATTGGCAAAGAAAGTAACAGAATCAATCTCTATCCCTACGATTGGTATTGGCGCAGGTGGTGCAACCGACGGTCAGGTGTTGGTGGTGCATGATATGTTGGGTATCAACAAAGGGTTCGCTCCTAAGTTCCTTCGTCGTTATGCAAACTTGGCAGACGAGATGACGGAGGCTATTCAACACTATATCTCTGATGTGCAATCAGGCGATTTCCCTAATGAGAATGAACAGTATTGATTGAATACGAATTTTTTTTCAACATGTGACAATATAAAAGCCCTTGCTTCTGGCAAGGGCTTTTTTCAATTGTTGTTATGTGAGTCCATTACTTAATCATCCAAAAGAGAACCTCTCCAATACTGTTCTCTTCAATATCTTTATCTGTATGCGTGGAGTTGAGTGTCTTTTTCTCTTTGTCAAAGTAGAATAAGGCGGTGTCTCCTGCAGTTAAAGTCTCTTTCGTCTTGGCTGAATATACGTCGCTATTGATGACGAGAATAGGATTGTTGCCTGTCAATGTGATATTCTCTGAATTGTTGATTCTCAACAGAACACTCTCCGCCAAACTGCTTATATAGATGGTGCTGATGTATTCATGATTGACCGATGAACAAATATATTCCTCATTATGTTTGATGGCGACGCTTTGGAAAGCGTGCTCAGGTCGTGTTGAGGCTTCCTTCTCGAAGTGATATTCTGTTTTGATTTTTTTGCCTTTCTCGTTCACACTACAGATGCTTAGTATCATACTGGTGCGATTGTTGAAAGTGACACACGCTTTATGACAAGGAAAACTGTCGAGTTGATTCATCAAAATGGTATCTCCATCTGTCACGTAGTTACTTTTGTATTTTACAATGTAGTTGTCACTTTCTTTGTATTCGATTCTGTATGAACTGTTGTTTGTAAAGGTGAATGGAATATTGAGCCATTCCCCTTCTTTGCGCGAGGCTACCTCATCGTACATCCATGTGGAGCCAGAGCGAAGTTCCAACTCTACACACTTCTTCGAAATCCATGTTCCGGGAAGATTGTCGTGAATCTCTAGTTTCTCTTCGGGTTCATCTTTGCATGAGAAGAAGAGTAATGATAATAAGGAGAATGCAAAAGCCCCTTTTATATAATTAAATACCGTATGTTTCATATTCGTTTTGGTTTAAATTTATATTACATCTCATGTATCCTTATGGAATCAATTTCTTTGCGTCTAGTGCGAATATAAGAAAAATGTTTTGAATTGACAATTATTTTTGAAAAATGTTGTCTGAAAAAATTGCGTCCTTAGAATTTCACGGTAAGAGAAAATTCTGTGGAGAAATCGTCTTTCTTGTATTCTTCAGAGGGCACTTTGTTACGCCGTTCGTAATCAAAATTGACGTCGAAGAAGAAATGAGTGCTGATTTTACATTCAAAGACGAATTGACTTAAAATGTGGTAGTCGCTGATGTCGAAGATACTTGGCTGGTAGAAACATAAAGCTTTGATGGTCAGTGCTTCGCCTATTTTTTGTCGCATCTTCGGACGAATGGAGATTCTATAGTTGGTATTGTCAAGTTCTTTCTCGTTTGTGGTGTATTCTGCTTGATCGAAGACGAATGCGGCACTGATGGAGTAGTTGCAGATCTTCTCCTTCTCGTAAATTTTAAATTTCCCTCCAGTTAGTGCACAGATTTGATATTCGTATCCTTTGTGTCTATTTGCGAAGTACTCTACTGCGACGAAGGGAGACCAGATGTTGTGTTGAAACCAATCGACTTTGACTGCAGCCTCGATACCATTGTTCGTTTCATCTCCATTTTCTTTGCGTAACACATACTTGCACAGAGAATTAAATGATAGAATGCTGTCGTCTCTTTCCACCTGTACTTTCGATTTTATGCCAAAGTTTCTTACGTTTCCTTCATTGTATTCTCCTCCCAATGAGGCGGAAAAATTCCATTTCTTAGTCTCTTTTGTCGGCTCTTCTGCCCATAGTTGCGTGAAATTGAAAAACAGAGAGATGAAAAAGGCAATGACAGTGTATATCAGATTCTTATGCATATCGTTTTTTAATATTGGCGGATTCTATTAATTCGATTCAGCTATACCTCGACACGGGAAAATGGAGGAAGTGAAATGTCGCAGAACTCCTGATCCAAATATTTGAAATACCCTGCTATCGCCACCATGGCACCATTGTCTGTGGTGTAGGAGAATTTTGGTATGTGGATGGTCCACTTGTATCTTCTGGCATGGTCTTCGAATGCAGCTCGTAGAGCAGAGTTGGCGGAGACACCACCTGCGACTGCCACTTGCTTGATTCCCAAATCTTTAACAGCTTTGCGTAGTTTTGTCATAAGAATGTCGATGACCGTGTGCTGTAGGGAAGCACATAGGTCATTTTTATTCTCCTCTATGAAGTTGGGATTCGTCTTTAATTCATCTCTCAGTAGGTAGAGAAACGAGGTTTTCAATCCGCTGAAACTGTAGTCGTAATTAGGAATTTGTGGCTTGCATAGTTGGAATGCATTTTCGTTACCTTCTTTAGCAAGACGGTCGATGACAGGACCACCAGGGTAGGGAAGTCCCATGACTTTAGCACACTTGTCGAATGCTTCACCTGCGGCGTCGTCGATGGTTTGACCAATGATCTCCATGTCGCGAGGACTCTTAACGAGTACGATTTGTGAATTGCCTCCAGAAACCAGCAGACATAGGAAAGGAAATTTGGGATTCTCCTTTTCTTCACCCTTAGTTTGTATGAAGTGAGCAAGAATATGAGCTTGCAGATGGTTTACTTCGATTAATGGTACGTTTAGTGAAAGAGACAATCCTTTGGCAAAGGATGTGCCGACTAATAGAGAACCCATAAGTCCGGGACCTCTAGTGAAAGCAATGGCAGATAACTCATCTTTGGCTATGCCAGACTGTTTGATAGCCTCGTGAACGACGGGAATAATGTTCTGTTGATGTGCGCGAGAAGCAAGTTCAGGTACCACTCCTCCGTATGCTTCGTGAACTTTTTGACTGGCAATGACATTGGATAAAAGATAACCATCGCTCAGGACGGCTGCAGAGGTGTCATCACATGAAGATTCAATCGCTAAAATATTAACTGGTTTCCCCATATCGTTAAAAATTTTTAAACGATTGCAAAATTACAAAAAACGAAGAATAAAAGCACCTAATCTCTGAAAACTATTTTTTATTTTTGTATGCTGAATAGTGGAAAATTAGAGAGACTTCCATATTGTGTAAAACTTATGCTTTCCCGGGAAACGGTAAGGCCTAATATGCTTGAGTTATAAAACGATTTACCTACATATTACTGGCCATTGTGGGCGTGATTTTCGCACTCCTGCTTTTTGGATATGTTGCATTCCAGAATAAGAAGATGCAACAGTCGGTCGTCTCTGTCATCACAAAAAGCCTTTCGCATCAGGTGGGTAGCCGTGTTTCTATTGATCAAATAGAGTGGAATTTCCCTAATAGCTTTGTCTTGAAAGATGTCTATATCGAGGATTTGAACCAAGACACTATGCTCTTTATGGATCGTACGAAAGTTACTATTAATTTGTGGAAACTACTTTCTTCTCAGATCTCTTTCCGAACGGTTCAGTTTTCAGGATTGGAGGCAAATCTCTCTATGGATTCAATGCAAGTACCTAATTTCCAATTTTTTGTGGATGCGTTTCGACCTGATAACAATGATACATTATCATTCAAATGGTCGATGGATATAGAATCGGTAGCTTTCAATGATTGCCGTATTGCTTATAAGAATCCATATAAAAATCAGATGATAGGACGTCTGAATCCGAACGATTTGTATATCTATGAAATCAACGGATGTATGTATGTCAATTCGTTCCAACATGATGAACTCTCTGTGTTGATGGATAACATATCGTTTAAAGAACAATCTGGGTTTGAAGTGGATAATATCTCTGCTAAAATTAAATCTGATAATGATATTATTGAAGTTAATAATTTCTTGTTAGAGACGCCTAAGAGTCAATTGAATGTTGCCAAGTTTGCTGTCTATCATAAGCAGATGACTGCATTCAAAGACCCGATTAACTTGCTGAGAGGCGAAGTGTCCATTTCCCCTTCTGTTATTCATCCGTCTGATTTTGCAGTATTTAAGCCATCGTTGGAAAATTTACATCAACAATTGCAGATTGAGGGTGATTTCTATGGTTACCTCACACATTTGCAAATGGATGATCTCTCCATCAAATATGGTAATGCATCCTGTGTGTCGGGCGACTTACTGATGTCCGATTTCTTTCCGAATTCCCAAAATGTGAAATTGAATGGTACATTGGAACAAATATCATCTAATTCAACTGAGTTACAAGAAATTTTACGGGTTGTATTGGAACGTGATATTCAATTGCCTACTGCTTTAGATTCTATTGGCACCTTCTCTTATCGTGGCTCGTTGATTGGTGATTTGTCAAATATGAAAACGGAGGGTGTTGTGACGTCTAATTTGGGTTTTGTTAATACTTCTGTAGCGGTTAGCTCTCCTGATCTATTATTGAATTCATACAAAATTGTGGGTAACATCAATACCACTGATTGCCATTTAGACAAACTTTTTGGCACATCCTCAAAATTAGGTAATGTGGCGTTTAAAATGAACGTGACATTGGACAAACTGTCAGATAGAAATTTTGTTTTGGATGCGGAGGGAGCCATCGATTCTATCTGTTATAAAAACTATTGTTACCAAAATGTGAGTCTGAAAGGAAAATTTGACAACAATGGTTTTGATGGAAAACTGATCATGAGTGATAAGAATGCAGAACTGAGTTTCTTGGGTAAATCTGATCTGCGGAAGGAAAAACCATTGTTCCATTTTGTCTCTAGTGTAAATGATATTGACTTGGTAAAGACCCATCTGTTGGAAAATGCAGAAGATGCTCATGTCTCTTTCAATGTGGAGACCAATTTTGTGGGGAAAAACTTGGATGATTTGGAAGGCTCCTTCTCTATGGATAATGTTGTGCTGACACAAGATGATAAGGAATTGAGCATTAGTAATTTCAGTCTTTCAGCTACTACACTATCCAATAATGAGAAAAAATTATCAGTCTACTCGGATTATCTGAATGGTTCATTGTCGGGTACTTATTCCTTCTCATCATTATACGCTTTATTGTACAATATTGCTCAGAAATATATTCCTTCCGTCTTAAAGGAAGAAAAACCGATTGTGAAAAAAGAGGGTAGAAGCAATCGTTTCTCTTTCAATTTCACAGTGGAAAACTTAGAGCCGATTCATGATGTTTATCCGATGCCAGTTGTGGTTGTCGAAGAGGCTAGGATTCAAGGATTCCTGAATGAGGAAAAGGAGAAATTTCGTGTTCGTGTGGATGCTCCTCGCTTGCGTAAGAAAGAGTCATATATGAACGATTGTGTTCTCTTATGTGAAAATCCGTATGATCAGTTGCGACTGATTTGTAGAACGACCTATTTGCCTAAAAATAAAATGCGTAATCCATATTACCTCTCTTTCAACTCGAATGCAAAGGATAATAATGTCAATGTAGACTTTAGTTTTAGTAATTCTGTGGAAGAAACATATAGCGGTAAGGTGGAGTTGAATGCAGATTTTAAAGATTACGTAAAAGGAGAAGGTGTAACGGCTGATTTCCATATTAAACCATCAAAAGTCATTCTGAATGATACAATATGGAAAATAAAGGATAGTAAAATCTATTTGGATAAGAAATGGATAAAGGTGGATAGCTTCTTGTTTGAACATGGCTCTCAGTTCCTTTGTGTCAACGGAGTTAATTCTTCTGTGGTGTCGGATAGTATCAATGTCCATTTCAGTGATTTGTACTTGGGTTACATCAGTGATATCATTGCTAATAAAGATATCTCATTTAATGGTGTGACAGCTGGTGATGTCTATTTGTTCAAACTCTTTAATTTCCCTTATTTCAAGGGCGACTTGTATGTTTACGATGGTGCATTGAATGATTGCTTGTTGGGCGATTTGTCGGTCAAGTCATCATGGAAGGAAAAGGAAAAATGCATCGACTTCTATGTAGATTTACTCTCTATGATAGAAGGGAAGCAAGACTTGTCGAAAAGCACATTGCATGGAGGAGTCTTCTTGGGTAATGACTCTTTGTTTATTGGCGGACATTTGAAAGATGTCGATTTGAAGTTCCTTCGTAAATATTTGAACAATGTTCTTCAAAATAATACGGGAACAGCCACTGGTGATTTGAAAGCGTATGGTAAATTCGGAAACATAGGTTTGGATGGAACTCTCTTTGTAAAAAACATGGCATTTAACGTAGATTTCTTGAAAACATCCTATGTCTTAAGTGATTCTGTTAAGTTAACACCTCATACCATTGAATTGAATCAAACTCAGTTGTTTGATACAGAAGGACATTATGGAATTGTCTCGGGTATGTTGTTGCACGATGCATTTCGTAATTTAAAATATGCTTTCAATATGAAGTGCGACAATATGTTGATGATGAATACGAAGGAAGAGGATAATGAGACATTTTATGGAAAAGTATATGCAAAAGGTGAAGCCCGTTTGTCTGGTAATCAGGATGTGGCAAACATGAATCTGACTATGAGAACAATGCCGAACACGCTTCTCACAATTCCGATAGAAGGGACAACTACTGCTAAAGAGGGTAATTTTGTCACCTTTGTTCAACATGAAGACCAAAAGACGATGGCTGAAAAACGTCGTATTCGCCGAGAGAAAATGAGACAATTGAGCGAAAAGAAGAATGCTTCGCATACAAATATTCAACTGACACTAGATATGGAGGCGACTCCTGATGCTCAGATTCAATTGATTATGGATCAACAACAGGGTGATGTGATTCGTGGTAACGGAACGGGAGCCCTTCGTCTGACCTATAATCAAAAGGATAACAATTTTAAAATGTATGGTGGCTATGAGATTGAAAAAGGTGAGTATCTCTTCACCATTCAGAGTGTGATATCCAGAAAGTTTGAAATCATCAAGGGTAGTATCGTTCAATGGTCGGGTAGTCCTTATAATGCAGACTTAAACATAAAGGCAAAATATGGACTTAATGCTCCGATTGGTGATATTATAGAGGTGCCTAAGGGTAGAAATACAACGGCCGTCAACTGCTTGTTGAACCTAAAGGGAACGATCAATTCTCCTACCATCAAATTTGATATTGAATTGCCTAATTCAGACGAGGATGTGAAAAGCCGATTGCGAACAGCCATCAATACAGAGGAGGCTATGAATCGTAATGTGGCTTCACTTCTGGCATTCGGACACTTCTATACGTTAGATAAAATGAACAGTGGAATGGTCGCAACAAATGATCTATCTTCTGTCGGATTCTCTACATTGTCCTCTCAGTTGACCAGCTGGATTTCTAAGATGAATCAGGATGTGAATATTGGCTTGAATTACAGACCGAATGCAACGTACGATGGTACTACTTCCACTGAGTTTGATGTGGCACTCTCCACACAATTCTTAAATGATCGTTTGGCTTTAAATGGTAATTTCGGCTATCGTGATGTAATTACGGAAGAGGATAATTTGTCGAATACTCAAATCATTGATGTCGATATCGAATATAAATTGAATAAGTCGGGTAAACTTCGTACAAAGGCGTTTAATCGCTCGAATAACGGATATTTCAAACAAACAGGATATACGCAGGGCGTCGGTATCGTTTATCGTGAAGATTTCGATTCATTCTCTGAACTGACACGCAACTATTGGCAAGCATTAAAGCGGGCTTTTAGTAAGAAGAAAGAGGATGAAGAAGAAAACACTGAAGATGAGCCTGCAAGTGATGAAAAGAAAAAGAAGGGGAAATAAGTTACCCTAATTCTCAGATTGTAAGATAAAAGGTATGTGGCTATTATTATAGCACTATGTAGGCAATGGTGGGCGTTTAATCTTCTATTTCCACGTTTAATCCCACATGCCCATAGCTGATGTCTCCGTGATATTCCTTTTTGAGTTGAGCATACTGGTCAATGCCTGTACAATGACAAGCTACTATTCTATTTATTTCAAGTGCGTTTAGTTTCTCTGCCAATCGATGAATGGTTGCCTCGTCTTCGTGAAGCGTGTGAAATCCACCCATAACTAAATCAATGGGCAGGTGGAATGTTTGTGTGGCACTTGTGATGGTGTTAACAATTCCTCGATGGGCACATCCGCTGATGATAGACAACTTTCCGTTGTTGACGATGGCTAGATATTGTTCGTCATCAAATGTGTCTTCTCTGCAATTCTCTCCGTTTCGAATGGTTAGATGTGTGAAATGTGTTTCGTGGGGATCGAATATTGTAATCTTGGGTGATATGAACACGCCCTCTGATATTTCAGTTGTCTCTTTGACGATGTGCAGACGATGGGGTGGTATTTTGATTCCCTTGGGTAGACCAATATATTTGCCTACTTTATTGTATTTATTACTGTCATATCCTTCTTTGACGTAAATGTTTGCATGATCGTTTAAAAGTAGGAAGCGTTGAAGTCCACCCGTGTGGTCATAGTGCCCATGACTAAGAACTAGCGAGTCTATCTGGTCAATTTGAATTTCGAAGATTTTTGCATTGTCTGCAAACAGACCTGTTTGTCCTGTGTCGAAAAGTATTTTGTGATGATTTTTGGTTTCAATATATGCACAGAATCCTAATTCAGCTTTCGCATCGGCTTGGAAGACTGTATTTTCAATGATGATTCTAATTTTCATGTTGATCTTTTCTATTGACCATCTTTTATCCTAAATAGGTCTTCAGCATTTTGCTGCGTGAGTTCTGACGAAGTTTTCGAATAGCTTTCTCTTTGACTTGACGTACTCTTTCCCGTGTGAGGTCTAATTGAATACCAATCTCTTCCAGTGTCATTTCTGGATATCCACCTACGCCAAAGAACATCTTTATGATTTTATTTTCTCTTTCGGATAGAGTGGAGAGTGCTCTTTCAATCTCTTCACAAAGGGACTCCTTGATGAGAGATTTATCTGCGTGAGGGGAATCTTCGTTGACAAGAACATCCAGTAGACTGTTGTCAGCTCCATCATTTGGATCAAAAGGTGCATCAACGGAGATATGTCTTCCAGATGCTCTTAATGCTTCTGAAATCTTGTCGGTTGGAATGTCTAAGAGTTCAGACACCTCTTCAGCCGATGGCTTTCTCTCATTTTGCTGTTCAAATTGAGAGAAGGCTTTGTTTATTTTGTTGAGAGAACCCACTTGGTTGAGAGGGAGTCGTACAATGCGAGATTGATCGGCAATGGCTTGAAGAATGGATTGCCTTATCCACCATACCGCATAAGATATGAATTTAAATCCACGTGTCTCGTCAAATTTCTCTGCTGCTTTGATTAGTCCTACGTTACCTTCGTTGATAAGATCGGGTAGACTAAGTCCTTGATTTTGATATTGCTTAGCGACAGAAACAACAAAACGCAAATTGGCTCTAGTTAGTTTTTCTAAAGCTTTTTGATCTCCGTTTTTTATTCTTTGTGCAAGTTCCACCTCCTCTTCAACCGAAACCAGTTCCTCTCTACCTATTTCTTGCAGGTATTTTTCTAAAGAGGCACTTTCCCTATTGGTGATGGATTTGTTTATTTTTAGTTGTCTCATTCTTTACGCAAATCAGATTGTCGGAACACGAAAAATCCAATTGTGATATTCCCTCAGAAATTGGTGGGGGTTGATTTAGTTGATATATGCATAGATAGTCGTTTCTGCCTTGACGATAGTTCCAGCAGCACCTGTCGTAACTACTATTGCTTCAGGCACAATACCCTCGTTCTTCTCTGGCTCAGACTCAGCATATATGGTATATGAAGAGTATGGATCTAATTTGGGGAATGCGTACACTCCATTTTCATCAGCTCTTGTGTCGCTGACATCCAATGATCCTACTTTCTGAGCATAGACGCGTAAAGAGAATCCAGGAATCCAACCAGACTCTTTGTATAGAGCTTCTACAGTCCCAACAATTCCACATTTTCCTACATTCTTTCCGTCATAGATGTAGATGTCGGGAGGACATAATGTGCTGCCTTCTGTAAGATCAATATTTACTAAAGTAGCTTGTTTGTCTCCTGATGCATAATCTGACAATGAGTATAATGTGTATTTTCCTGCATAGAGGTGTTTGAAACAATAAGTGCCGTCGAAAGCTGTGCTGGTTTTGTCGTCGTATCCGAAGTCATGTTCTCCATAGATAATATAGACATCTTCATCTTTTGCTATAATCGTGTCTTTGTCAAACGTATAAGAACCATCAGCTTGTTGGATGATTTTGCCATCATCGATTACCTTATAAACGATACCGAAAATGGTTGCGTTTCCTCCTTCTCCTTCTTCTTTTTCGCAAGATGTAATGATGCAACTAATGGTTAGTAATTGTAATATAAACAATAGAGAGCGTCTCATGTTTCTAAAATATTAGATTTATACTTTGTAAATTTTTGCCCAAATATACAATAAACCGCTTAATTCGTAAAATAAATTCAGCAAAATAACTTTCCTATTCGATTAATTTATCGTGGAAGATTAAATATCCAATGTTTAATCCCGCATTCCAGTTTTTCTCTGGATAACTATACCAATTGACATATACACTTGCAGTTATGTATTTTAACTGGGCTACGGCTGTCAATTCACTGATAAGATATAGTCTCTGGAACGGTTCGTCGTATGTGGCAGAGAACAAAGCTGTTTGTTGAATGGCCCGGTAGGGAACATACAGATAATTTTCGAAGCGGAGGTGGAGAATCTTGTTGAGATTATAGATGGGTTTCACACCAGCAGCGAAATAGATTTTTGATCGGAACGCCTGATTGAACACCATCATAGAGTGTTTGGTAGGTGTGAATGCGGGTGACATCAGCAATGTCTCCATGTAATTTCCTTCTAACTTATGGGTGGAGAAGACAGATTCTCCTAATAAACCTATAGAGAAACGTTTTGAAAGTGGAATGTAATGGTCTATCAATCCTGACACCTGAATCCAATTATTACTATGTATCTCCTTCAACTTCACTAATTGATTGTTCATGTTGTCTATCATTTCGCTTTCGCCCCTTCCAAATATGTATTGAACGGTAATCTTTGCTTTACTGCCTCCTATTGGAAATTGCTTGTGAGAAAGAGAGTTGTGATTGAATTGGAACAGCGCTGTACCAAGGTGGTATTTTGTTGCATTAAACTCGTTTTCTCCGGTTGTGTATGGACCATGATAGGTGTTTTTAATGGTTCCATATCCCATACCTGTATTGAATTCTCCCTTCAGGAAGAATGGAATGGCTATTTTCGCTTTTGTGTAAAATTCTGTGCTGAACGCCTCTGTTGGAATGTCTGTCATATAGAAGGCGTATTGTTTGCTTGAATGGGAGAAGTGATTGATGTCAGCTATGAGTTTCACGCAGAATGGTAGTTGAGATGGAAAATCAATCCTCGCTTGTAAATGAGCATCTTTGTATAACATTCCGATTTGTCCGTCAAGAGATACATCATACGATAGATAACGCATTCCCAAATATTTAAGTCCTATATAGAGTTGATTGGAGGATGTGGAGGATATGTTACCTCCGATTCCTATCTTGAAGTGGTCGCTCAGAGTGACATCTAGGATGAGGTCATAGTAGCCTGTTTGTTGATTGTAACTGGCATGAGCGATGATTTCCCCTATTTTTTTATCGGATAGAAGTTTAAAATAGGTGTGTTTGAAACTCTCGTAATCGAAGGTTTCGTCATCGTTATGAAAGTTCTTTTCTATGTAGATTTTCTGTTGCGTGTTTACACCTCTTACAATCACATTCTTGAATATAAGGGGCGGCTTTTTCTGGTTGAAGGCAGCTCGTTTTGCATTGACTGTCTCTTGATCGATGCGTCTTGATACTTTGGCCTTTATTTCATCAATGTGTGCGATTGTACTGTCGTAGCCATATTGAATAAGTTCTTTGGCTCTATGGAAGTCGAGTAGGCTGACATCCGTATAGTGAAAGTGAAGGTGCTTGCCATTTAGTTCGGAAAGATCGTAGTTGGTGTGTTGCATAATCAGATTTTCCAACAAAACGAATGGATCATCACCCCTGGCAGTGGTGCTGTTGGCACTTACGGAACTACCAATAATATAGTCGGCTTTTAATTCGTCTTTCATCACGTCGATGGGGAAGTTGTTGTAGATTCCCCCATCAAGCATAAGGTGGTTGTCGACACTGATGGGCTTGAAGACGAAAGGGAAGGTCATGGACGTACGTACGGCATCACCGAGATCTCCTTTTCTATGCACGTGTTGAGCTTTGGTGACAACGTCGGTAGCCACACAACGAAATGGAACAAATAGGCTGTCAAAATTATTCTTACATACAGTGCTGGCTTGCGAAAAAAGATACATGCAAGCCTGATTCATTTGATCGGGAGATATAAAACTGGTAGGTAGTATAGGTTTTATACTTAGGGAATCGTCTATGTTCAATTTGAAAGAGGCAAATTCCGGCGTTTCATCTTCACTTTTAAAAAAGAACTTGAAATTGTCACTTATCTGACCCTTTTGCCAAGTGATGAAGTCTTCTGACGACAATAGTTCTTCCATCTCATCAGGTGTGTACCCCATAGCATATAATGATGCCACAATGGCTCCCATGGAGGTGCCCGCTATATAATCAATAGGTATTCCATTTTCTTCCAACGCGCGAATGACACCAATGTGCGTGCATCCTTTAGCTCCACCTCCACTTAACACTAGACCCACTTTTTGCGCATGTGTTGCGGGAATGAAACTGATAAGAAGAAAAATTAACAGTGTGAGTTTAAGTCGCTTCACCATTGTTACTACCTTTATAATTAGGAATTCTCTATATGTTACATCGTGAAGTGAAGCATATAAATATCCTTATTTTTATGAGTTTTTGGGGATTAATAGAAGACCCACTACAAAGATATGTTTTTTCAAGAAAAAAAATGCTTTTTGATGGAACATCTTGTTAAAAATTTAAGGTGGATTATAATGTGCCGAAAAGTATATTCGCGCATTATTTATATATAGTGAATTGATAGCGATTCCCGTAGTTTTTTTGTGTTGTTTTATGTGAGGTGAGGATAAAAAAAAGACTGACCAATTGGTCAGTCTTTTTTATTTAGAAATAAAGATTATTTCTTGATGATGATTTGAGAGATAACACCGTTAGCTGTGTTAGCCTTAGCAATGTAAGAACCAGCAGCCAAACCAGAGATGTTCTCGTTAGCAACTTTAACACCAGTCAAAGAAAGAACTTCGATAGTTGCGTCAGCATCGCTGTAAACTTTAACGATGTCACCATCTACATAGATTGCAGCTACAGCAGCATCGCTAGCGATTTCATTTACGTCAACACCACCAGTACAAAGACCTAATTGGATGTTGTCGATAACGTAACCATAATCTTTCTCGTTAGATTGGAATTTCAAAGAAACTTTAGTTGCACCCTCTGGGATAGTGATCTCATTTTCTAATTCTGTCCAATCAGCAGGAATGTTTGTTCCTTCACCGAACAATTTAACA
>JAFRNH010000074.1 GCA_017430235.1 Paludibacteraceae bacterium
AACTGTTCATCCAAATCACGAACTATCGATTCATACTCATGCCAAGCCTCATTGACTACAGGTTTCTGACATTTACACATAAAAAAGTCGGCTCTTGAATAATCGGCAAGACTTTTCATTTCAACGTTTTTAGCAGATCTTTCTTTCATATATTTTCCGCAAAACAAAAGTTAGACATATAGGGAATATCCCCTGATAATTTTTTTACAAATTTAATGAAATCCATCATCCAAAGCAAAGGAAACGGCAAGAAACAATAGACAAACGAAACAGAATAGAACTAATTTTGAAACAAAATGAACGTATAGAAAAAGAATATTCGACAAAACTATTCAAGAATGACAAATTATGAAAACTTATTGCTAACTTTGCAAATCAAATTTTGAGTATAAGATAAACCGAAATAAAAAAGTAGATTATGGAGATTCGTAGAACTAAGATTGTCGATGCCTTCAAGAAGACATCATACGGAGAACCCATCAACGTAAAAGGTTGGGTAAGAACGAAAAGAGGTAACAAAAGTGTGAACTTTATTGCTTTAAACGACGGTTCTACCATTAATAGCATACAGATTGTTGCCGATGTAGACAAGTTCGACGAGAACATACTAAAATCAATCACGACTGGTGCATGTATCAGTGTCAACGGTAGATTGGTTGAGTCTTTGGGCGGAGGTCAATCCGTAGAGATTCAAGCTGATGAGATTGAAATTTATGGTACTGCTGATGACACTTACCCATTACAAAAGAAAGGTCACTCATTAGAATACCTTCGTGACATTGCACACCTTCGTCCACGTACCAACTTGTTTGGTGCCGTATTGAGAATCCGTCACAACATGGCAATTGCTATCCATAAATATTTCCACGAGAAAGGATTTTTCTACTTCCACTCTCCTATCATTACCGCATCTGATTGTGAAGGTGCTGGACAAATGTTCCAAGTTACCACACAAAATCTATACAATCTAAAGAAAGATGAAAATGGAAACATCCGATACGATGATGATTTCTTTGGCAAACAGACTTCACTAACAGTATCTGGACAGTTGGAGGGTGAGTTAGCTGCCACTGCATTGGGTGCTATCTACACATTCGGACCTACTTTCCGCGCAGAGAATTCCAACACGCCTCGTCACTTGGCTGAGTTCTGGATGATTGAGCCTGAGGTTGCCTTCATCGACCTTCAAGATTTGATGGATTTGGAAGAGGATTTCATCAAATATTGCGTAAAATGGGCGTTAGACAATTGCATGGACGACCTAGAATTCCTCAACAAGCTGATCGACAATGGTTTGATTGAAAGATTAAAGGCTGTAGTCAACACTGAATTCGTCAGACTTCCATACACTGAAGGTGTGAAGATATTGGAAGATGCCATCAAAGCAGGACACAAGTTTGAATTCCCTGTTTATTGGGGCTGTGACTTGGCTAGTGAGCATGAACGTTACTTGGTTGAAGAGCACTTCAAAAAACCAGTTATCATGATCAACTATCCAAAAGAGATCAAAGCCTTCTACATGAAAGAGAATGAGGACAAGAAGACCGTTCAAGGAACAGACGTTCTCTTCCCTCAAATTGGAGAAATCATCGGAGGTAGTGTTCGTGAAGAGAACTACGACAAGCTTTTGAAGAGAATCGACGAATTGAAGATTCCTATGAAAGATATGTGGTGGTATTTGGACACTCGTAAGTACGGTACATGTCCTCACGGAGGATTCGGACTTGGTTTCGAGCGTTTGATGTTGTTCGTAACAGGTATGCAAAACATCCGCGACGTGATTCCATTCCCAAGAACTCCTAAGACGGCTAATTTCTAAACGAAGGCAATCTGCGGATTCAAAAGAAAAACAATAAAACAATATACGTTAAATGGCAGAGGCGATAAAAACATCGTCTCTGTTTTTTTATACACTTTTGAAAATTGATTCAAGCAAAATTTCCCCTAAAAAATCTGCGTGTCATACACCTCATTCAGCAAAGCTGCCGACAAGGAGGAATGAGACTGAAAGCCACCCTTTTTATCTAATGTCCAGAATTGATCTGCATAATCTTTAATCATATCCACCTCGTGAGTACTCACTATAATAGAGACTCCCAATTGGGCAACCAACTCTTTCAACATTCGCATAATAAGATGTCGAGAGGGATAATCCAAATGTGCCGTAGGTTCATCCATCACAACGAGAGGCGTAGACTGTGCCATGACACGAGCCAATTCAGCGCGTTGAAACTCACCATCAGACAATTCGCCAATCCGTCGGTCGGACAAAGAGTTAAGAGCAAATTGCGTCAACAATTCAGAACGTCTCTTTTCATCTTCCGCACACAAAATGCCGTTCCATGACAAGGTACGATAGAAGCCCATCATAACATATTCCGACACAGTCAAGTTAGGTCGTGCCATATTTTGAGGGAAGACGACGCCCACCAGTTCCGATTTACGTCGAGCGGAGAGCGTTGACAAAGTTTTTCCGCACAATTCGACTTCCCCTGAAATAGGAGCATGCAAACCCGACAAGGTCTTCAACAAAGTAGTTTTCCCCGTTCCATTAGGTCCCAGCAAAGCAATCAAAGTGCCAGAAGAGACCATACAAGAAATTGGTTGCGTGAGCGCACGCACTTGGGATAAATTACGATACCCAATCACTAATTTTTGTACATTCAGCAAACACTGTTGCATTACTCCTCCACTCCTTTTAACATTGGCACGAAAGAGCATTCTCCGAACTCTTCTTTTTCAAAATCCGTTTCTGATACTCTTTTTATGCGTAACATTTTCAGCTGTGAATTGGTTCCGAAAGGAATCACCATAAATCCTCCCACCTTCAATTGTGTCAACAATTCTTTAGGCATTTCCGCACAACCAGCCGTCACCAATATGCGGTCGAACGGCGCATTTTCTTTCCATCCGGCAAAGCCATCGCCAAACATGCAGTTGGCTCTATACCCCAAATCATATAATAATTTACTCGTTTTATCATATAAGGTCTTCTGCCTTTCTATGCTATACACAGAACATCTGCAATGGCAAAGGACTGCTGTCTGATAGCCAGACCCCGTACCAATCTCCAACACCTTCTCATCACCTCTCAGGTCCAACAACTCTGTTTGTTTCGCTACAGTATAGGGTTGCGAGATGGTTTGTCCAGCCCCTATCGGATATGCTTTATCATCGTATGAAAGTTCGATCAATGTCTGATTCATAAACTTTTCGCGAGGCACATCACCAATAGCTTTCAGCACAATGGATGAACGAATACCCTTACTTTCCAGAACTTTTACAAGGTTTCTTCTCCGAGCAATGAATTTATAACTATCTGCCATCTTCTTCGTCAACAAACAGGCACATATACAGCCTTCTTCGTATCAAAAAACTCCTCTTTGAAGAAATCCTTTATATCATACATGGATGCTCTATTTCGGAAAGGCATTATCTCATGTTGAAGTTCGCCGCCCTTCAAACAAATAATACCATTCGGCAAAGCATTCTTCTGATTTTTCAACGAGACATTTTTCTGCGATAATCTCACTAAATCAGCCAACGGCATCACGGCGCGACTTACTACAAAATCAAACTTTTGTCTCTCCTCCTCAACCCGTTCATGTTTGAACGTTGTGTTTTGCAATCCAATGGCATTCGAAACTTCAGTTGCCACACGAATCTTTTTCCCTATGGAATCGACCAAATGAAATGTGCATTCAGGAAAATAGATGGCCAACGGAATAGCTGGGAAACCGCCACCCGTCCCCACATCCATGATGGATGTGCCAGGTTTAAACTCCAATATCTTGGCAATCGCCAACGAGTGAAGTACGTGATGCTCGTAAAGATTCTCTATATCTTTTCGAGAGATGACATTAATCTTGCTGTTCCAATCTGTATATAAATCGTACAAAGCAGCGAACTGCTCTTTTTGACGATCTGTCAGATTCGGGAAATATTTTAAAATTAAATCCATGCTATATGATTACAAAAATTCTATTCGTTCTACAAAGGTACACTTTTGACCGCATTTATTATCAACATCACTCTCTTTTTTCAAATCACCTCTCCTGCATAGACGATATGAGAATGAAACGCAGTGGCAAAAAGTATTTTCAGATCCATCAGAAATGAATAATGATGATAATAGTACAAATTGAGTCGCACCTTATCAGGAAATATCACCTCATCATTATATTGTTGTGGATTGGACTTCGTTGCTAAAAGAGTTTCCTCATTTCTGTATTTAAGTGTTGCAGGACCTGTTATGCCTGGGAGCAGTTTTAAAACGTTTCTTTCCTCTCCTTGTAGTTTATCTGCGTAGCCTGGGACATCAGGTCGAGGCCCCACAAAACTCATGTTTCCCACCATCACATCCCACAATTCGGGCAATTCATCCAACTTATATTTACGCAGAAAAGACCCCAATGGTGTGATCCGCGATTCGCCAGCCACCGACACGGAAGATCCATCATGATTCAACTTCATTGTGCGAAATTTATGGATACGGAATAATTGTCCGTTCCTCCCCACTCTGTTTTGAACAAAAAGGACAGGACCTCCCATTTCCACCTTTATTGTTGCAGCTATAATCAGCAACAGCCAAGCAAAAGCAATCAAAGCGAAAGCAGAAACGATTCGATCAAACAACCACTTCAGAGTCATATCATCTATTATTTAAAAGGCCATAAGACAAATCCCATAAGGGAGCCCACACCATAAGAAAAATGCAATGTAAGAAAGGCTTTTATCAAGCAAGAGAAACGTAAATTTTTCTCTTTTGACAATCTGTAAGAAACGAGTCCGACAAGGAGCAAGTATGATAATAGAATCAACGCAAACAAAATAAGAATCTTTGGAAACACAAAGCCCAAGAAGAGAGTCATCAGCAAAGAGAGAACGAAGAAAAACGGTATCAGATGTCTCACAGACAATGATTCCAGATTTCTTGTATAGAAGAGTGTCCAGATATTCCATTTGCCATTATCGAAGCTGTTTTGAGCCAAGTCTCGATAAGTCTCACGTGCGAAATAGACACAATAGGTGTCAGGCACGATGTAAATTTTTCCACCTCCATTTGCGATACGTTTATTGAGTTCGATGTCTTGATCACGGTCGAGGCGGCTGTCATACAAGCCATATTTTTCGAAGGTTTCTTTCGGGAAACAGCCAAAAGGAACTGTATCGACGAGTTGAACATCACTCACTCCTGTACGAAACACAGAATTGCCAACGCCCCATTTGTTACAGAGAACTTCGCGAATTGCGAGGCTTTCATCCGTCTTCGTCAACACATCCGTACGAATGGAACAACCAACATTGTCCGCATTCAACTCATGCAAACGATGGTACAAAGTTGAGAAATAATTCGGTGGGCATAAAGTATGAGCATCCACACGCATAATCACCTCTCCTCTTGCATTTTGAATACCCTTATTCAATGCGAACGGCACCGTTTGAAAAGGATTATCAAGGATGAAAAAGAACGGGTTCTTTTCCATGTAATGAGAAATAATTTCTCTTGTGTTATCCGTACTCATACCATCAACGAACAAAATCTCCAATTCATTCTTTGGAAAATCCTGCCGCAACAAAGACTCAATGAACTGAGAGATGAATGCACCCTCATTGTAAACCGGACATATAACCGTCAATTTCACAATTTCACTCATAGCAAACCACGTTTCACCGCCTCTAAATCAAGAAGAGACTTGACTCTTCCATGGGAGACAATTTTTCTAAATGAGAACAATAATTTTACGATAGGAGTCAACCTCCACTGATATACCACATTCAGATGGCAGTTATTGTATAATGTATAATATATATAATTCATAGAGTGATTAACGAACCTGTTTTTAAAAGGAACTCTCTAGAATATTGAGAATTCATTCCACCGACAGAGGTAAACGTCATCTCTCCAAAATAAACTTTTCCATTCACCTCGAAGAGATCGACACGAACCACGGGGAAAGATTGAGACAATTTCCCTGCGATTTCTTTCATCTGGGCAAATTGGGAAGGTTCAGGTATCAATTCACCCTTCCTATAGTATTGGTCTGGGTTCAAATAATTTGGACACGCAGTCCAATTCATATCATAAATCATCGTATTACACCCAGTGTTATCACGATTTGTACAGACCCATACGTATGAAGGAACAGAATTGAAGCACCAAAATTTATAATCCACAACCGATGACGAATCAGATGCATCCAAATATTCTTCCGCAAATAATCGATTCGTTATCTTCCGATAATGATACTCATGTCCGAAATCTTCTTTGACCATCCACTGTTTCATCAGGCGTAAGGCCTTCTGCTCCCGAAGTTGAGATTTATCACTCACAATCAAGTAAGTACCACTACCATTATTACTTTTCAAAACAAAAGATTCAGGCAACTCGTCGAAACGCACATCTTCCAATCGATTCCACACGACATACACTTTTTTGAGAATATCTTCAAATCCTTTCTCTTTCACATAATCACGCACGAGCAGTTTGTCCGACAAGCGTGACCACTCATTCGTATCTGTATTAAAATAGAGCCAAAGAATCTTTTCATTCAAGTCTGTAGGATGTTCTAAATTCACAAACCGATGGAACCGAAAGAAATACCGAATCTTCATATATTGAACAGGGAAATGTTTTCCCATCCACTCACATACTACGATAAGAGGGTAAAAAAGGACTTTCGTTATTTTATTATGTTTGATATGCATATTACTATTTTTTAATCCAACAAACCAATCAACTGAAGAAATGATTTTGAAAGTACATTCTCGGAAGAGAAATTCAGAGCTCTTTTCTGACAATTTTTACTCATTGTCATCAAATCATACGAACCATCCATCACCTTCGACATAACATTCGTCAAAGCTTCAACATCCTTGCATGGAATAATCCAGCCCGTCACACCATCCTCGACAACCTCTCTGTTCATACTCCAATCAGAGGCTATGATAGGCAAGCCTGCCACACAAGCATCTATCACAATGCCAGGGAATCCCTCGCCCACCCAATAGGTAGGGAACAACATTACATCATAAAGTGACAACAAATCATAATTGGTAGGGACCGAGAAATCCAACACTCCCTTATAAGTGACGTTTTCGTATTCCTCTATTTTTTTCTGAAAAGTAGTTTTGTATGTCTCTTTTATAGGTCCGAAGAAATCCACAACGAATTGTTTATTTCCCATTTGATTGAGCATTGAAACTGCAGAGAAAATCAAATCACACCCCTTTTCCGGCAAAATTCGAGAACAGAAGACAAATCGGCAAACCGGATTTTTCTCACTCTTCAGCGTAGGAAGATGATCTATCTTCTTGAAATTAGGGCAATAATAAACCCGTCGCAAGCCCATTTCTTCCAACTCTCTTTTTATTGAATTCCCCTCCACAACAATCGCTTTTAAACAATCATACTGTTTCCTGTCAAACCTTCCATTCTTTATCTTTTCATAAAAAGAGCCACCAATTGCAAAATAATAGACGAGATGGCGTCTTCCAAACTTTGAGAACAATCTGATAAGGCGATAGGCACTTTGTCCACTTACAGAAATAACAAATTTGCTTCGTTTAGAAAAAAGGATTCGAAGTAAGAGTCTAAATAAAGTAAGTGGTGAATGTTTCCAATTCCATGTGTCATAAACATCAATTGAATGAAAATGATTTCTTAATTTGCTCAAGAAAAAATCATTCTTCACAGTTGATCCATCTATTAACTGTTTATCATGACTTAGCGGACCGACGAAAATCAATTCACTCACACCCATAACTTTTAGTTTTTCTGACAATTAAATGCAGAAAGATAATTCTCCGCACAAATTTTCATGGAATAGCAATCTTGGTATTTCTTTATTGCCGATTGACTCATGTTATTTCTTCTTTCCCGATCAAACTCCATATACTGTTGAAGAAGTTGATAATACGATTCTTCGGTAAAGTCAGAAGAAAACATTCCATTCACTCCCTGATCAATCATATCCACACATCCACCTGCGGGAGTTACGAGAGGGACACACCCCACCGACATCCCCTCTATGATCGAGATAGGCATACCTTCCACGATAGACGTCATGCACAGTGCATCAGAGACTTTCATATACGATCGAACGTCTGTTTTTTCTCCAAGATAAAGAATATTGTCATTGAAATACTTTGACAACGGAGGGAGAAGTTCATTATCCTCCACTCTCCCGAGAATAAGCAATCGTACCTTGCACCCCTCTTCAATAAGACGAGAAAAGGCTTTAACCAGAACCAGCTGATTTTTCACTTTTTGAATTCTACCCACATGAACGAAGAGGAAATCAACGTTCTCTCTATACTGTTTTATCTCCTCTGAAACCTCTTTGTCATATTCCACCGCTCCGTTATATATCATAACGGGTGTCCGATGATAGATTTTCTCGAAAGTATCAACAAACGAATCAGAAATGACAACAGGAGCCATCCTTTTAAAAGCGAATAGGAATTTCTTTATATAGAGATCCATTTTTGAAAATGCCTCGTATGCAGGTTCATTATGAATTGTTGCAAAGAAAGATGTTTTTCGCATCCAAACAAGGGGTAGCATCACATAACGAATTGCACCGATATGCACATGCACCACATCCGGACGTTCTCTGCGAATGAATTGGAGTAATGCCAACATGCACTTCCAATCCAAACCCAAATGTTTATGTAAAGAGACTTTTTTTATGTTTTTCAGCAAAGCAGATTCCAATATGCAACTTTGATCCGTATCATATAGCGACACCAACGTCACATCATGACCTTGCCGATACAGTTCGTTCGAAAGGTCAACGACAAATTTCTCGGCACCGCCAGAAATCAATTTAGGAATCACTTCTACTATCTTCATGAACAGTTTTTTCGTTACAGTCCAATTTATACCATGCATAAACCACCGTACCGATGATAAAAATCCATCTGTTTTTCGCCGTTTCTAACACAAACATAGTAATGAACAGGGGAAGAACATACGAAAACACGTACAAATCCTTTCGTCTTCTAAACATTGACCATATATACTTGGCAATTAGAATCATCGGGATAAAAGCAACCCAAAAGAAGGCAAAGCCAAACTCAACGATATATGTTAAGTACGTGTTATGAGAAGCCTTAGGTAAAGAATAATAGAGTCCCATCAAGGTGGTAAAATTACCATATCCTACGCCCAAGAAGGGATTCTCCATCGTAAAAGCAGACCATGACCGCTCCCATATGCCACCCCTTCCCGAGAAATCACCCGATTTTATCAGCATATCCGACTCAAAGAAACGAGTGTACACTTCCGATGGAATAAGAGGAATCAAAAAGAACACAAATGAGACGAGGAACAATAGCATCAATAATGCTTGCCCTTTTGTTTTAGACGAAATCAAAAAGAGAAATAAAACCATGCACAAAAGACCCATTCCCATTCTCGATCCCGTAGAAATTAAAACAAAAGAGAAGAGGACTATCAACGTCCATTGGACTATTCTAACACCAACCGAGCCCGACTTTTTCAACGCAGAAAGGACAATGACAAGTCCCATTGTCAACAAAAAAGCAAGGACATTCTGATTCTGTCCGAACGAGGTCAATCTTAATTCACTCTCCATTATCGCATTTTCAATGATGGCATCCCGATTTGCTATACAAGAGATGGATATAATCATACAACCCACAACATAAGCAAACAAGTAGAATTCGATGTCCTCTTTTTTCCTAATAGAGGAAAGAATCGCTTCTGTTAACAATACACATGGCAATAAAAAGGTGACAATGGAAATCAGCGAATGTTCTTTGTCTATCGACCATATAACAGAAAACACAGAGAGTAACAACACGCCAACAAAAGAGCAAATCAAAACAGAGCGGCGCAGAGGGAATCCTTTGTATGCCCACACAACCAAAACGAAAAGAGAAGAGAGTTTCGCCATTGAAAATTCTTCGAAGAGAGAAACCGACTCTAAGGGTGTCGTCATAAAGAAAAACGCCACCATAACGTTCAAAATAGACAATGATTTAATATTCCCTATATTCATACAAAAAAGCATCAATCATTTAACGTCTCACTCTTAGGAATCTTTTTAGAAGCAACATACAAGGCAATGGCCATTACAAAGCGTACCAAAAGGAGTAAAACGGCAACACCAATGGCTTGATAATAGATTACCAACGGGAATGACAAAACAAATCCCAACAATGAAACCCATACAATTATCGACCTCATTTTCTTTTCCTGACCGATGATCAACAAATAATTCGTTCCATATATGTTTATCATAATGGCAAACGGCAGCGATAAAGACAAAATTCGCAAGACAGATATTGCCCCAGAAAATTCCTCCGTATAGAACCAATGAATAATTGTCGGAGCAAAAAGGAAAAGAAAGAAGGAGACAAGAGAAGCCAATACCAATGCCACCGTCAAATAATATTTATGGACATCAATTTTCCGAGATAACACAGGGAAAAATGCCATTGACAAAAGGGAGAAGAATTGTGTACAGATGTCATAAAACTTAGTACCAGCATCATACACTCCAGTATGTTTAAATCCACAATAGTAACCCAAAATAATCTGAGAGAAACTATCATACAGATTATGCATAAAGACGCTCAGGAAAACATCCACTCCTGCCTTTATCCCTTGAAAGGTACGCTTTAATGGAATCCACTGAAACTTTACATTCCATCGTTTAATAATGTACAGATGTGAGACTATTCCCGTCAGAATAAAACCCAAAGACAAAAGCAATGGTTGAAGAATATAATCTTCTTTCTCTTGAATAAAAATGAAAACAGCGATAGTGAAGAATAGTTTTATAAAAAAATTAAACAGCGTTGCATATTTCATCTCTTCCATCGCCTGAAAGAACCATTCCGGGAAAAGTATATGTCCTGGTATCGACAGAAAAGTAAAAATGAACAAGAGTTTTTCTTCCCTAAATGAAGGTATAAAAGCAATCAGGAGCAACAAAACAACAAAACAGATCATCATCAAGGTCAAACGACAAGAAAGAACATTTGAAAAGATGGAAGATACATGTTTCTCATCTGTTCTACATCTTGACAAATCTCTTGTGGCAGAGTACATAAAACCCCAATTGCAAATCGTCAGAATCCAAACATTCACAGAGGCCGCTACCGCTATTTTTCCAAGTCCTTCCGCACCCAGCACCTTTGCCAAATAAGGAATTGTGATAAGGGGAAAGACATATCCCGCAACCTTTATAACCAAAAGCCACGAAAAATTGGTGAAGACGGAACGGAACTCAGGCGACTTCCCTATGTTTTTGACGGAAAGACTCATTTTTCTCTTAACACCCTTAGCAACACCTCTCCTACCATTTGCAATGTTTTCTTATCGATGTTGTCCGGAGTGTCGTTTATGGTATGCCATGTAGATGGGAACCCTCTATTTTGATTATAATCAATGATGTCAATCGTAGGAATCGCAGCAAGAGTGTTAATATAATAATGATCATCTAAAACAGCCCCTGAGACATTCGGAATGAACGAAGTAGTGTATCCAAGCGAATGAGCGGCAGACCAAACCTCTTGCAAAAGAGACTCTGCATAATTTAATGAAATCTGATCGAATCCGAAATACGGAGACGAAGCACCCACCATATCCAACAAGATTCCCTTTCGAGGTCGTTTGTCATAATAAGGATTCCGTGCTAGATACTGAGCACCCAAGCACCAAGTATCCTTTTTCTCATCCGTTTCGAAAGAAGGCTGACCATAATCTTCCAAATCCAAGAAGACGATATCCACACCAACAGAATCTTTCTCTATTTGAAGTTGACGAGCCACCTCCAGCAACACAGCCACACCACTAGCACCATCGTTGGCACCCATCACGGGTTTATTTCTATTCTCCAGATTATCATTATCACACACATGACGAGAATCCCAGTGGGAGAATAGCACGATTCTTTTGTCCATTTCATGATGAAGTTGTCCGATGATATTTGTACCGTTCAAAACCGTTTGATCATAAGCTGTTGCTGTATATTTTTGTGTTGTGACAATCAAGCCATAAGACTTCAGCTTTTCGACCAAATATTCCGCACAATTGTCATGCGCAGAAGTATTAGGAACTCGCGGACCAAACTCACACTGCTGTTTGACAAAGGAGAAAGCAGAATCCGAAGAAAAAGAAGGTCTGTTCAACACAGAGGCAGGTTGCTCTTGCGATGGTTGCTTCTGTGTCTCTTTTTTGGGGGATGAACACGACAACAACAATAAAACAACGAATGGGAGGAAAAGACAACGATTCATAAACATATTATTTTTTTTATCTGAAATATTTAAGGCGAATTTCACGGATTCTCCTTTTAGACAAAATTAATATAATTTGTAGCAGTTTTACAACCCTTTTTTATTTTATAAAACATACCTCAAACAAGAGGCAGTAACAAAATTAAGCAAGAAATGCAGTGAATTATATCAAAAAAGCTTCGCTTTTCTTAGCATATCATCCATCAAGAATCAACTCTAAGAAAAACAAAAAAACACATTCTAAAAAATCAATTTTCATTTTCGAACAAAGATAAAAAAAAATGGGTTTCAAACAAAATGAACCCATTTTTTAGTAGCGGATCCGGGAATCGAACCCGGGTCTAAGCCGTGAGAGAGCTACGTGCTAGGCCACTACACTAATCCGCCTTCATAAATTTTAACGATGCAAAATTACACGTTTTCCGCCAAACAACAAAGTTTTTTTTCAGTTATTTTTCAATAAAAAGCAGAAACACTCTACAAAGCCATAAAACACAGGGCATTACGATTCTTTGCGAGTCAAACTAAGACCTGGTTTTCCCGTTTTTGTTTTTTTGTAAAATTTTGTAAAAAAAAGTAAAATCAATCGATTTATAATTTGGTGGGGTGAAAATTAATCGATAATTTTACAAATTGAACTTTAATCGGTGAGAAACAAAGTAAGAATTTAAAAAACATATAGATATGAGCAAAAGTATACAAACTAGACTGCGACATATTATCCTTCTACTATTTTCCAACCTATTGCTATTCGGTGTAGGAGTGCAGGCCTCTTATGCACAAACGAGCAAAGTAAATTCCGAAACACCTAACTTGGGATTCGAAAAAGGAACATTCGAGGGGTGGACTAGATATTACGGATATTACGGACCAAGCGATTTCTCTAACAGTGCAAGTCCCTTTGTCGTTTCGAACAAATATAATGGGAAAACGACTACTGCAGCAGACAATTGGTCAGAAAGAACAGCTCAGATCACAGGAACGATTTATGGAGACTTTCAGATCATGAGTTCCTCCAGTATAGATAAAAACATTGCCTGCGATAACTTGAAGCAAGTTCCTGATGGAAGCACCTATGCGGTCCGAATCGGTTCAAACGAAGAACCTGAAATTCGAGCTGTTGACCAAAACTACCTTGACGGAACATACAGACGTGCGATGGCAGAGAGAATGGTCTACAAATTCACGGTCGGCGAGAACTCCACATTATTGACATACAAGTATGCCGCACTTCTTCATGATCCTCACTTCAACGGCAGACATAAAAACGACGGTCTACCGCCTTTTGCCGTTCGTATATATGATCAAAACGGAAATATCCTATGTAATTCAAGTGTCATCGCCGGAGAGGGCGGACTAACAAAAGCAAGTACAAAAACAATTTCCGACCACGTCACCTATTGTAAAGTGTGCGAGCAAACGTTACCCGACAGCTACGGATTTATTGAGCATAACGAATCTTGTCCCGCTAACGGAACCGGAATCTGCGAGGAGTGTAAGAACTCTGACGAAAAGAAAAACTTCCGTTGTTTGCAATCCGAAGTGAGAAGTGTTGTTGTCCCTTATGATGAATTTGTGTGTACAAGGGAGAAAACAGTATTAGACAGATGCATACGATACGAAAACGACGAAGGATATTATTATCTCCCTTCATATGTACAAAATGGTCAGACCTACTTTCAACGTCAATACACAAAAAGGAGATACTACAAAGATGGAACTGGATTCTACTATTTTGAAGTAAAAAACAATTCCCTAGTAAGAACTTACGCAACCTGTACAGACCTCAATGAAGATGGAGAATGTCTACAGTTTGAAAACAAAGGAAGTGATATTTGGGACACATACTACTACAAGTGTGCGCAATACACTACAAAGAAGATTTGTGCAGAGGGCGAGACAGTCCACAAAACAAGAGTTGAAAATCAAGAAGTCTGCATAGAGTGTACCTACAAAACCAACAAAAAGGATATTCTAATCTATGCTAACCTTGAAAACACTGACCCTAATTTGGCCCACACTTGTTACAACTGTAACACATCAGGTAGCACCATCCGTACTTGTTTGGAAAGTGAAGAGATTGCTGTGCATGGCGATGCTTACTGTCAACAAGCTTACTTGCCTGCCGATTATTTGGAAAGAACCTATTTCAAAGATTGGACAACCATATCCTACGACCTTAGAGACTATGTTGGACAAGAGATTACTGTTGAAATCATCAACCACGACTGTGTAGAGAAAATTCGGATATGTAACAACTGTGGATCTTACATAAAAGATGAAGATTTAAGTTTCGACGCCAGCAACAAGTCTTACTGTCCAAAATGTAACGATGGATCCAGACACACCTTCTCGCAGGCATATGCAGCCAATTACCACCGTTCTTACGGATATTTCACTGCAGAAACAAAACCTTTCGAAGTTAATATTAAAAACTGTGGAGATGGAGCAGATATCGAGTTAACAGCTCCTGAAGGATTTGAAAATTACAATTGGTCAAGTCCTATCACCATACCTAATTATTATCAACCTAACGTGGCAAGAATCAGTGCCGATCATGTATCAGAGGGTTCCACCTACACCTGCACCATGAGCAGCAATGACAACGACCCTAACCTCGTTAACAGCGGATCGGAATGTACTAAAACAACCGATCAATTCACACTGACCAAAAATCCATTCGACCTTGATTTCGATGCAGAAATAGCTTGTTACAACGAGGTATTGCTAATCGACAAAACAGTCATCACCAAAATCAACCACAACGGAGAAATGGTCGAGCCCGACGAGATTGTCAACCGAATCTGGTCTTATACAGACAACAACGGAAACCCTGTGCAAATACAAGGCGACAGTGTTACCGTCTTGTTGCCTTGTTCTCCAGGCCAAACTAAAACATACAATGTTGAATTGTTAATCATCACTAAAAACGACTGTAGAAAAACCATCAGCAAGCAAGTGACCGTCGTAGGTCGTCCTACTGTAGACATTCTAGGTCCTGACCATATCTGTTTTGGTGATTCTACAGAGTTAAGGCTGAACACTGCTGCCTACCTATCCTCCTCTGCAGGAGCATACAAGAACAGCGTTGGTAATGACTTTAGATATTTCTGGAAAGACGAAAAAGACAACATTCTCAACTCCATCACCACAGGAGCAGGTGCCGTTGCTTACATGGCAACCCCTACCAACGGAACCGCAACTTACACGTTGCAAATCGAGAGTGACGAGTTTGCCGGCAATGGTCACCAACGTACTTGCGTTTACACGGGAGATCACAACATAACCGTGAAAGAAAAACCTTCTATCACACTTACGGGTGAAGGAATGAAATTCAAAACCGACGCGAATGGCAACGTAATCCGCTATTTGGAGATTTGCGAAGGCGATGAGGCCTCATTGCATGCCACCAGTAACATGGATTGCTACTTCGAATGGCAAGACAAAGACAAACAACGAATCAAGAAAACGACAACTCTTTCTTCATCAGACGCTTATGCTCCTACCGTCACAGACACAACGAAATATTATGCCATCTGTATATCCGAAAATGAGTGTTTCGACATAGACTCTGTAGACATATATAAGAAAGAGGCTCCAAAACTTAAAATCAATGGTCCAGCAAACGCCTGCGTTGGAAGCGACTATCTCTACACTGCAGAAGGCGCCGACAACAATGATAGATATGTATGGACACTAGGCGACGGAACAAACTTCCAAAACAAACAAGTCACCATTCCTTTCACAAGAAACGGAGCCTACAATCTTTCTATTCAAGGAACCAACAACAATGAGTGTACCAGTACGCTGGATACAACCATTCAAGTACACAAGACACCAACACTACATATCAGCGGTACCAATTCTATATGCGAAGGTAAATCAATCACTCTTACCTTAACTGGCGCAGACTCATGTTCTGTATGGGCAGGAGGTAACAGTCCTGTTTATACCAACGACAAGAAACTCTCCATGACAGACGTACCAAATGTCACCACCAAAACATACTATGTGACAGGTTACGAGACTCATGGTGACATTGTCTGTTCATCCAATGCTGAATACAACATCACAGTGAAAAGCGCACCAAGCATCACCATCACAGATAGGGCACCTATCGCTGGTCATGTTTGTTTGGGTGACAAAGTAAACATGGTAGCATCGGGTGCTGCCAGCTATTATTGGGGACCAGATCCTACCCTTGTAGCTCACGAGAGTGCAACAAACGTATACGACACCCACGTCACAACAGAGGAAGGTGAATTGACGCTATACGTAAAAGCCTATGCAGAAGCTGGATATAAAGGATGTTCCAGAACGGTTCCTTTCACCGTAACGGTTCACAAACCTGCAACCATCACAGCTGAAGCTGACAGATACTTAATCTGTGAAAATGAAACAGTTATTCTTACCGCAACTGATAATTCAGGCGACATAACTGAGTTCACATGGAATGATGGAACCAAAAACAGAATCCATACTGTCACCGTTGGTACTAGTGCGGATTACACTGTATATGGTGTAAATGGATATAACTGTAAATCAAACAGTGCGGAAGTGCATATAGCGGTAAGACCATACCCTACCATTTCCGTTGGCAATGCAACAATTTGCGAAGGGGGAGAACTTACTCTAACTAGTGAACTGACTGTCAGCGAATACAACTCACAAGTCATCAACAGAAAATACGAATGGCGCAACAACGACAATGAAATCGTCGGAACCTCAAGCACATTAACAGACAGTCCATCTGGAACAGGTATGACCTACTATACTCTGAATGGTACCATCGTTTATAAAAAAGACGGACGCACAACAGAATGTACCTCAACCTTAAGGAAAGGAGTTTCCATCTTACCTTCTGCCTCATTAACCATCACAGGTCATGAAGCTGGAGTATGTGCCAACAACTCCATTACTCTGACAGCAAGCGGTGCTGCCAATAATGAGAAATATACTTGGGGAACTGTAAGAAGCAATGGACAAATTGACTGGTCCACTATCGATAATGCCACCATCAACAACCCATCAGGAAAACGAGACAAGATTACGGCATCATCCGATCACGAAAGCAACTTCACATACGCAGTAAAAGCCATAGGTCCTAACGGTTGTTCCGGACAAGCAACAGCCGACCTTAGTTTCTATGGTATTCCTACTGTCGCCATCACAACCGAGAAAGACAGATACTGTAAAAATGAAATTGCCACAGCTTCTGCATCCATCGGTAAAGACAACCAAGGAAACGATCTTATCGCCGAATACAGTTGGACCCTTTATGATACATTGGATACAAAGATTGGTGACGCAACAGGTGATACCATACAATTACCATTGGCTCAGACAACTGTATTCCACGTAATTGCATCTGACGAACACAAATGTGAAAGTAACGTGGCTGTTGCGACAATCAGAGCCAAAGAGTATCCTACCATCAAAAACGATGCAAACAACAAAGACTATGTCTGCAACGGTTTGGATCTAACTCTTCGAATTGACCCAAGCGTCAATTCCAATAACACAACCTACACGTGGTCTTACAACTACGACGGACAAGATTTGACACAGACTGGCACAACCTTCAACATGCAAAACATTGACATGGAGAAAGTTTCAACACCATTCAATGTTGAATTGGTAGCCAACATGGAGAATTGTACGACCAAGGCCACCTATCCTCTAACCGTTCAGATGCCACCTAATATATATATAGTAGGTGAAGATTCGAAATGTGAGGGGGCTTCCATGCAGTTGGTTGCTAAAGGTGGTGTCTCTCAGAGATATGTATGGAATAACAACACCTCACTTAACAAAGACACCTTATTCATAGAATCCGTACCTAATGGAACAAGCACCTATAAGGTTTCAGGATACGATTCAAAAGGTTGTAAAGGTGAAGGACAAAAGTCATTCTCTGGTATTCCAGCTCCAGAGATCCATATCACAGAGCCATCAAACAACGCACACATCTGTAATGGTTCGTCTGTCAGAATCACAGCAGATGCCGAAGATGTCACATCCTACACTTGGAAATACACCATCAACGGAGATACCAGAGATTATGCTTGTACTGAATGTAAAAGCATCAATCCTCAAATCAATGAAGATGTCACATTTACTGTAACGGGTTACAATAGCAATCTATGTAAAAGTACAGCAACCGTCACAGTCTTAGCAGAAGAGACACCAGTAGTCGCACTAACTGCTTCTCCTAGTGTTGTTTGTTACAACGGTTCGTCAACCATCACAGCAGAGAACACCAACAACAATGTACAATCTGCTATTACGTGGTCATGGGTTGGACATTCGAGCACATCCAACACACTCAACACTGGTGCAATTACAGGAAAGCAAAACTATAATGTCACTGCCACCACTGCATCAGGCTGTCAAGCACAAGGTGAGATTAGCATTGATGTATACTCTACCGAATCTATCGGTATCGATAGTAAAGGTGAGATTTGTGAAGGTGGAACATTGGAATTGAAAGCTATCGGTGGCGCTAGCAATTTCGTTTGGACCAGTGAAAAGGGTGCCACCATCACGCCAAAATCGATTTCAGATCCTAAAGTTGTAATACTCAGCAACGTTACTGAGTCGGATAAAATCACATTAACAGCAGACGGAGCTAACGGATGTCCAACGACACAAGCGGAACAAGTGATTTCGTATGTTCGTAAACCAACCATCTCCTTGTCCGCCGTTAAACCTCAATATTGTAAAGGGGAAACAGAAGAGTTGGTTGCCAGCTCAACTAGCGGCAATATGATGAGTGACCAATGGAGTTGGTCTGTAAATGATCAACCAACAAGTGTCAAGACAAACACATACCAAATATCAAACATGGATTGGAATACAACCAACAAATATAAAGTAACCGGTACTAACGCGAGCGGTTGTGTTTCCGACCCTGATAGTGTGACTGTCATAGTTGCGAAAGAGCCTAATCTTGAATTGTCGGTCGACAAAAATGTAATCTGTCGAGGTGACTCAGTCCTCATCACAGCGACCACCACCGAACAAGATCTTAGCAAAGTTTCCATCTCATGGAACAAAAGTGCATACCAGCCATTCATTGGACACAATCAATTGAACACGAAGAAACTGGATATTGCAAAGGTTTATACATTTGAAGCTACTATCCTCGTCGATAATGGTTGTACAACAAAACAGACCATCACTGTTGAAGTGAAGGAACTTCCAACCGTAACAGTGACCAGTGCGACAGGTGTGAATAGTATCTGTCAGGGCGACTCCGTTCTATTGGTTGCCACAAGCAATCAAAGCAACGTATCTTACCAATGGAGTAACGCCACCAGCACAACAAACCAGGCTTATTTAAAACCTGCACTGACCGATCGATTTGCAACTGCACAAGTTACCATTACGACGTTAGAATCTGCAGGCGTTGTCGGATGTTCTGCATCTGCCGAATACAAAGTAACCGTAAACGACAAACCTACCCTACTCATCAACAACACACAGGATGGAAGCGGAAGTGTATGTAAAGGTAAGACCTTCCAGCTAACTGCATCTGGTGCTGTTAGCAATGATTATCAATGGTTTGCCAATAATGTTTCCGTGGGTGGTGGTATATCCTATAGTCCAACCGTCAACCAAGAGACAGTCTACAAAGTGAAAGGTAGCAACGCAAGTGGATGTTACGGAGAGACTTCATTCACAGTAGGCACATACGATGTTCCTACCTTCGTCCCTACTGCTGCTGATGTATGTAAAGACAACCAAGCAACAATAAATATCAGTGGTACAGAAAACACCACTTACGAGATAACTTGGGGCAACAAGAGAGAAAACATCACATCTGACAACAATGGTAACCTATCCTTTACCACTACCGACAAATTGTCTAACAGTCAAAACTTCAGAATCGTAGGTTCTAAGCAATACAACCAACAGACAACCTGTACGAGTGAAGCTCAAACACTCATGGTAACAGTTTTGGAACTTCCTTACATCAAGATCAGTTCCAACCCTATCACCAAAGAGATCTGTCAGGATGGAAGCATTACACTGACCGCCACAGGTGCTGGCTTGTACGACCCTAGCACACCTGCAGGTCCTGGCACTTACACATGGAGTGCGAGAACAGCAAATGCACCAACTCTCACCACATCCAGCGACGGACAAAGCGAAGCATCCTTAACAGGAACCTCTGCTGGAACATTCAAATACAAGGTGATCGGATTCAATGGTGCCTGCCGCGGTGAGGATTCTATAAGCATCACCATACACGAGAAACCAGAGGTTACCATTTCCGGACCGACAAGCGCATGTCCAGGTGAATCCATCACACTGACAGCTTCAGGAGCCTCAACTTATGTATGGTCAGAGAACAAAACAAGCAACAAGATCTCTGGAAATCAAATTAAGCCAACCATTCAAGAGCCAATCACATATAGTGTGGAAGGTACCAACGATTATGGATGTACGGCACACGCGCAAAACAGTCACTCCATCACATTGCTCAGTCTTCCTCAGCCTACATGGATCGAGCCTCATGTTTGTAGCGGAGATGACGTTACAATCACCATCAACGCACAAAGCGGAACCATCGACAAAATCGATTGGCAAGATGGTACTCAGGCAACAAACAACTCCAGAACATTTACTGACGTAACGGCTGACAAAACATACAATATCAAAGTATACAGCGGCAACTGTTACAAAGATTCATTCCTCACCATCAAGGTTGAAGACAAACCTGTCATCTCTTTTGACGGCAAGCCGAAAACTTGTTCAGGAGATCTATATACGCTAAATGCATCTGCCACTAACAGTAATATTCAATGGGAATGGGTAAGAAACAACCATCGTGAATCATTGACGGGCACCTCTGTCAGCATGACTCTTTCGACAGACCAACAATCAGAAATGATTACTTACATTGCCACGGCTAAAACAAACGATACTTACCAATGTACCAGCAAAGATTCCACCACAGTAACCGTATATGCAAAACCAACGAATGAAATTACGGGTACCACCACTATTTGTGAGGGTGGCATTGCACCTCTTCAATCTAAGACAGAGTTCAAAACATACTCATGGATCGACAAAGCTGATCCTGACTTCGTATTAAATACAACGAAGAATCCTGTATTCTCTCCATCCGACACAACGACTTATAAGTTGACAGTCACTGACAACAACGGATGTTCTACAGAATCAGAAAAGACAGTAAACGTCATCAAAAAACCTACATTTGATTTCTCATACACTCCAGTCTGCGAGGATGGAAACGCCACAATATCTGTTGTCAGCGACAATTCAGATCAATACAACTACGAATGGAATTATAACAATATCACAAGTGCAGGTACAAGCATAACGATTCCTTCCATCAAAGAGAACACGACCGTCAGATTGACTGCCAGCAATAAAGATTTGGCAAGTTGTCAAACCACAAAAGATTATCTTGCTACAGTTAACAAAAAACCAGTATTCGACATCATCACCGATGCCAACAATAACGCAATCTGTTCTGGAAACTCAATCAATATTTCCTCTTCGAACACGACAAGCTACCGTTATGAATGGAAATACAAAAAAGTGGGTTCAGACACAGAGAATTTTGCTTCCAACCTGGCTTCATTCTCATGGAAAGGTAACAATACGGGTAACACCGAAGAGACTTACGTCTTTACTGCAGTAGCCAAAACAAGTGAAGCAGCAGACGCATGTAAAAGTTCAGAAGATGTGATCGTAACGGTTAATCCTGCCGCTACTATCAAGTTAAAACAATCTTCTGCCGCTTGTGAAGGAAATACGGTTGAGGTATATGTTGACAAGGCAAATTCCACCACTACGAAATACTCTTGGTTGGATGCCAATAAACAAGAAATCGGATATACGGAAGAGTCTAACTCATTCTATATCTCCGCAGAGACAACTGAAATTTCCGGTCATGTCGTTGGATGGAACAGTTACAACTGTCCTGACACCGCAGCATACAACATTAAAAAGGCGGCTAAGCCAACCATCATCGTCAGCGGAAACACACCTATATGTTCTGGAGAAAAGCCATCCAACATCACTGTTGATGCTGGAGGTCAAAACGTTAACTGGTATTTGGGTGAGAACACATCTGGAGAATACTTGGGTAACTCAACCAATATTCCAACTGCCAACATGAAACCGTTGACAAACAACCAGTTCATAACAATCCATACCACAAACAACGATCAGAACAATGCCACATGTACGGCAGATACAACAATTCTCATTGAAGTTAAACCTCGTCCATCTATATCTATCACAGCAAACAAGAGCGAGGTTTGTCCAAACGAAGATGTAACATTCACTGCAGATGTATCAACAGGTGCAACAATCACAAAATGGACTGAGTGGATAACCAACTCCACCACGAAAGACACAACCGTCACAAGCGATATGTTGACCGTGAGCAAAGCAGAGAACAGAAAGTTCACGTATGGTGTCATCGCCAGTCTGAATGAATGTCCAGGCACTGCAAAGATTTCATTTACAGTGTTCCCTGCACCAAATGTCAGCATCTATACAGAAAAGAATCCAATCTGTAATGGCAATACCGTACAAATATCCACTGACGGAGAATTCAATAGTTTCCAATGGTCCACAGTGGAAACGAAAACAATTGGTGGAACTACAACAGAGGTGGAAACTCCTTTACCATCGGCAACAAGCAGTTCATTGACCGACGAACCAACATCCACAACAAAATATAAGTTGGTTGTTACAAACGACATCAACTGTGAAGGATTTGACACATTGACAGTTCACGTCAGTGAAAAGCCTATCGTTGAGATCACGGCTGAAGCAGTCTGCCCTAAGAGTCCTGCAGTCCTCCAAATCAGCAACAACAGCAATGCTGCCGAATATCAATGGGCTAGCAGCGGAACCTACGATGCAACCACCAAGCAATGGACTTCAACGGAAAACATCACATCAAGGAAAGGTTTCAACGTAACAGCATGGTCGGCAGACAGAGTTTGCTCGGTCGACAAAACCATCTACGTTGACGTCAAGAAAGAGCCAAGTGCCAACATCCTAATTGATGGTCAATACACCAATGGCGCCACAGTGGCTTCTTGTAGAAAAGAACTTCAATTTGCAGTTGAAAGTGCTTCTAATACAGCCATCGACAACTCTACAATCGTTTGGACAAAGAAAGAGTCCAGCAATACAAATGAGACCGCCATCGCAAACGGCAACGGTTCAACCACAATTACCGACACACCTACAGAGGATGGTTCATACTTTGTCAGCTTCCAAGACGAACAGACCAAATGTCAAACCAAGATTGAACAAAAGATCAATCTTTACCCTGAGATGACAATCACATTGGGCAATGACAAAGAGATTTGTTCTGGAAAAGATGTCAAAGTGAGTGCAACTACATCTGGCGCTTCTGCAGAATCATTCTCATGGACAATCAAGAAGAAGAGTG
>JAFRNH010000075.1 GCA_017430235.1 Paludibacteraceae bacterium
CGTGAAGTATTGCGCGTAAGCGTCGTTCGGGTTGCCACGCCGCCAATACGATTTCAGGTCAACTTGGTCGTACTCGCTGCGGCTGTTGTCCTCAACGCCCAATAACGCGTTCACGGCCTTCAGCGCCCTCGACGCGGCCGCCTTGCAACCATTCGCCGCCAACGCCACAGGAATCTGTTGCAGTTGTTCGTCGGTAACACCCATATTGCGTGCCCCACGAACGTGCGCATTCAGTTGTGGCTCAACGCCTTCCAGTCCAGCAAGGGCACTCACCGTAACCAATTCGCGGTCGGCGTGGGTGAGAATGTCGCGGGCAAAGATGTCGCCGAACAGGTGCGCCTTCAAGTAATAATCCTCGGCAGGGCAGAAGTCGTAATTGAACGGCTGTCCCGACAGTTGGGTCTGCACCTCGGTGCCCTGTTTTAGTGCGTCGTAATCCTTTGGCAGAGCCGATGCCTCGCTGCCCGCCAGCACTTTCACGCCCTTCGCTTCTCTGTCGCCGACCACACGCTGCAACACGCCCAACGCATTGAGCGAACGCGGAAAGCCCGTGTAGGCATAGAGTTGCGAAAGTGCTTCTTTAATCTGACTTACCGTCAAATCGGCTTCCAAACCATTGTGAATGGCCGATTCGAGCGACACAAGGTCGCCCTGTGCCTCATTGCAGGCGATGGCCGACATACACGCCGCTTGCCGCTCATTGAATGTCAATGTGTTCATATCCTTAGATTCTGATTGTTTGCTATTTCCGCAAGCCGACAGCACGGCAAGCATTGTGAGTGGAATTATTTGTTTGATATTCATAAAATTACATTTAGATATTTATCACTATGCAAAAATACGATACACATTCTTCTTGCGGAAACATTTATTTCGGGAAGAATTACCCTTATTTCGGAAGTTAAGGTCTTTGACCATACTTTTAGAGGAAATGGCTATTCAACAGGTGCAAATGAATTGTGAACTATGGTTCGCATTTATAGTTATTCAAAGTTATTTCTCAAAAAAAGACCTTCCGACGTTGCTATACGCTGAAGTAACTGCAAAAAACGTTCATTGGGATTATACACCGTCATATATAAATCGCCACCATTCAAAGTGATGAGAACATTGTCGTTAGGAAAAAGGAAATTCATATACCCCTTCGTCGTACATTCTTTCACATGATCAAAGATATCCTCTGGAGATGGATTGCCATCGATGTCAAAATAGCAACTGAGTTTTATGATCAGATATGCGAATTTCTGATACAATAGATTAATATACTGACTATTACAGAAATACTCATCCACTGCAAAATATTGTTTGGAACGTTCTGCCGAAACTTGTTCCGGCAGGAAGTCGATCACCCAAAAAGGCTTTTCCAAAAGAGATTCGATTTGATCTTCTGTAGTGTGTGATGTCATGTTTTATTAGGTTTACCAATTATCGTTTCACATTTCCTCACAATTCCATCAATTGTCGTGTCTAGAAATAAAGATTCTATCGATTATCCTCTGAATTCAATTCTGGTTTCAAAGTCATTGATTGTGAAGTCGGACGAGATGCCGCCTATTCTGAAATGGTCTGAGGTGGTTTCGCAATAGACATATTTGCGGCCGTCAATCTCGGTGGTGACATCCTCTTTGTCGTTTTGAAGCAGTGCTTGCCAACGTTGATCATACTCTATGCAGATGGCTGCATGACCCAACTTGTATGAGATGATAAACAGCACATTATACCCCATTAGATGAAATAGTATGGTGGCTAAGAATGATTTGCAATCACAGTCGCCATTTCGATCGTAAAGTGTCTCATCTGGGAATCGTATGTACTCTTTAGAGTGTTGAATCTCTGCACAATCGTGGTCGTAATTGTATCGTATGTTAGGCTCTTGAACAAAGTCTAAAACAAACTGAAGTTTGTCTAACTCCCCCACATTGTTGCGACTACATTCCCGATTGATGTATTTAACCACCTCTATTGCATGTAGGAGTGTGCGAGGATGGTTCAGCATGTAATAATACATGTCGCGCAAATTGCTTTCTGTATCGTGATGGGGCGTTATGGCAAATGGATTGTTTAATCGTTGCTCGGACAACTCTTTGAGATTGAAATGCAATACCAAATGTCCTTTTAGTTTCGTCTTCCTCGCTGAGTCTAGTTTCCAACTGTATGTGATGCGTTCCTCCTTGCCATCATAAACATCCATTAAGGAAGTCTCCGCCTTCTTTTTTTTGTTTTTAGACACAAGAATTGCGATTAACAGAATGATTATTATTGATTGAATAATGAGAATGTATTCCATGAATTTTGTTTTTGTTTTGACAAAAATACTAAAAATAATCATTATACGATGAATTTCTGTTTTTGAAATACTTCTTCTTATCTCCATAAAAATGGTTTGAATCTCATTTTGCGACTGAGTTGCAAATACTCCTTTCTATTTTTGCCATGTAAAACAGAAATAGTAATCATAAATTGAAATAGTATATGGCACATCATCACGAACATTGCTGTTGTTCTGAGGAACATGAACACAGCCACAGTCATTGTCACTGCCATGACCACGAACATTCGCATGGTCATTCGCACGACCACTCTCATGGAGGGTGTTGTCATTGTCATGAACATTCGCATGAGCATGGAGGTTTGAAACATCAGATTGCATTGATCGTTGCGACTGCTATCTTATTAGTTGCTGCGATTGTCATTGAGAAGAATTTTGATTTGCCTACATGGCAACTCTTGTTGATTTATCTTGTCCCTTATTTGCTGATCGGACATGAGACATTGCATGAGGCATGGGAGGGGATTATGGACAAAGATCCTTTCAACGAACACTTCCTTATGGCGGTGGCAACCATCGGTGCTTTGTGCATTGGCTTTTTGCCGGGTGTCGAGTCTGAATTCCCCGAAGCGGTTTTCGTTATGCTCTTTTTTCAGATTGGAGAGTTGTTTGAGGGCTATGCCGAGGGCAAAAGCAGGGAGTCTATCTCTCATTTGATGGATATACGTCCAGATAGTGCCAATGTGGAGCGTGATGGACAGATTGAGGTGGTCTCACCCGAGGATGTGGCAGTGGGCGAGACGATTGTTGTTAAACCAGGCGAGAAGGTGCCGTTGGATGGTATTGTGATAGAGGGTTCTTCCAGTTTGAATACGGTTGCATTGACGGGCGAGAGTGTCCCTCGTGATGTGAAAGAGGGCGATGAGGTCTTTTCTGGTTGTGTCAATTTAAGTGGATTGCTTCATTTGCAGACGACCAAGGATTTTGATGAGTCGACGGTGAGCAAGATTATCGAATTGGTGGAGAATGCGGGAGAGAATAAGTCGAAGAGCGAAACGTTTATCACTCGATTTGCACGTGTTTACACTCCGATTGTTGTCTTTGCTGCATTGGCATTGGCGATTCTTCCTCCATTGTTTTCAGGGGTCTTCTCTCAGTCGTTCCCCGTATGGCTCAGTAGGGCGTTGATCTTCTTGGTGGTCAGTTGTCCATGTGCCTTGGTGATCAGTGTGCCATTGACCTTCTTTGGCGGTATTGGAGGAGCTTCTCGCAACGGAATATTAGTCAAGGGAGCTAACTATATGGATGTCTTAGCAAAAGTGAATACGGTTGTGATGGATAAGACGGGTACGCTCACGCAGGGGGTGTTTAACGTGGTGGCAGTGCACGATCATGGGTGTGACGAATCACATGCAGCGTTACTAAATTCCAGATTGTTACACTTGGCGGCACATGTCGAACATTTCTCCACGCACCCCATTGCGGAGGCCCTTCGTATGGCTTACCCAGAGGCTGGAGGCGATGATTGTGAGGTGAGTCAGGTAGAGGAGATTGCAGGATGTGGTATTCGTGCGGTGGTGAATGGTGATGTTGTCTGTGTGGGTAACCCGAAGATGATGGAACGTGAGGGCGTTCAGCATCATATGTGCAACGCTTCTGGTACGATTGTGCATGTCTCTGTCAATGGAGAATATGAGGGTCATATCGTCATCAATGATTGTATCAAGGAGGATGCTGGGCAGGCAATTGCTGATATGAAATCCCTGGGTGTCTCTCGCATGGTGATGCTGACAGGTGATTTGGCCTCCGAGGCGGCTTCTGTGGCAAAGCAATTAGGTATTGATGAGGTGCATGCAGAGCTCTTGCCTACGGATAAGGTGGCACATGTGGAGCGCCTGATGCAGACGAAGGGAGAGGATGAGGCTTTGGCGTTTGTTGGGGATGGAATCAACGACGCACCCGTCTTGGCGCGTGCAGATGTTGGAATCGCCATGGGCGGTTTGGGAAGTGATGCCGCGATTGAAGCTGCGGATGTTGTTTTGATGGATGATCATCCGTCAAAATTGGCACTGGCGATTAAGATCGCACGACGTACGATTCGCATTGCCCGTCAGAATGTTGTCTTTGCCATAGGTGTGAAACTGATTGTACTGCTTTTGGCTGCATTTGGATTGGCTACGATGTGGATGGCTGTTTTTGCTGATGTGGGTGTGACTGTGTTGGCTGTCCTGAATGCTATGAGGGCGTTGAAAAAGATAGATTAATTTTCTTCATGAGACTTGTTTATAAAGGAAGATGGGCGGAACCGTTGAGGCTCCGCCCATCTCTTTTTATCTTTTGTTGTGGCATTTCGGACAAATGCCTTTTACCACATATTCTGCATCTTCCATCTCGAAGCCTTCAGGCATCTCGACTAGTGGAATCTTGTATTGAACAAGGCAATAGGTGTGACCACACTGTAGACAAGTGAAGTGAATGTGGTTTAGGTGACTCTCATTCTCACATCGACAAACGCAATATTTCTGTAGTCCCGAACCATCATCAATCTCATGTAGTAGGTGGTGCTCTGTGAAAAGTCGCAATGCACGGAATATGCTTGATCGATCCAGTTGAGGCATCCACTCCTGAATATCAACAAGCGTGAATGTCTCGGTATGATTGATGATCTCTTTCCATACGAGTATTCGTACGGCAGTGGGTTTTACCCCATGTTCTGAAAGATGCTCTTCAATGGATTCCATAGCACTGCGCTTACCCGTTTCATTATTTGATCAACTTGAAGGTGGCAACCTTTTGGTTGGCATCCATCACCTTGATTAGTTGAATAGGGAGAGAGAGGGTGATCACTTCTTGGTCTTTGCCCTTGCCCTCTTTGATGATTTGTCCGTTCAAATTAATCAATTGATAGGTGAATTCGCCTTCGCATGTGATGGTCACGTCTGGATTCGCATAGGATATTTTGATATCCTGTGAGTTCTCATAATTCTCAACGTCGACTGGAAGTTCCATGCCCTCAATGATCTTGTAGTAAGCGGATTTTGGTTGGTAGTTGGAGAACAAGAGAGGTTTTCCCTCCTTACGCCAACTGATCTCATCGTTTATTCCCCAAACAGTGACAGAACTGATTTCATCCTTATGTTGACGATAGAGATCGAACAAGTCTTTGTAGATGCTGGCTTGCTTATCAAAGTTGTCGCCATCCGACACGGTGATGTCTAACTCCGTGATTTGTATGTCGCATCCGATTGTAGCGTATTTCTCGAGTGCTGTTTTGTACAGAGATACAGAAGGGAATTGAGTGCTTAAGTGAGACTGCATACCGATACCGTCGCATAATCCCTTTGCGTATAGGTCTCTAACCATATTGTAGATGGCATCTCTTTTGTTATCTATGTATTCATTAAAGTCGTTGTAATAGATTTTACAATTTCTTGGAACGTGTTTTCTTGCATATTCAAATGCTCTGTATATGAATGAGTTATCGTTGAATATCTCCATCCAACGAGAAAGTCCTTCTTTTTGGTAGTTGCTTCCTTTCTCACGTAGGGAACCATTGTCTAGGTAAGCCTCGTTGACGATATCCCATGCATAGATTTCAAGGGATGGATATTCAGAGGTGATGAGTTCGACAACGTTTTTGATATAGTTCTCCATTCGTTCTAGCATGACATTCTCCGACACAGTGGATCCATTTGTCTCAAATCCTTCGTTGAAGAACCAGTCTGGCGTTTGTGAATGCCAGACAAAGACGTGTCCGCGAATAGGTATATGGTTTTGAACACAGAACTTCAATACGGTTCTTGCCTCAGCTGACAGTTTCACCTGTGGATTGACGTTGTTACCATTGCTAATGCTGGCTGCTTGATCGAGCAGGTTTTCAGGCTTCAACTCATTTCCTGGTGTCAAACTGTTGAAGTGGTGTACCACCATGTTTTTCGCATTCTTAGGTGTGATTTCACTGGCAACAGCTGCTGTTCCAAATTTAAAGTAGTTGGAGAAGAGCGTTTTAAGAGGGAGTTGTTCGGAGAAGTCCACCAAGTCCTCTGTCTTTTCCTCACAAATGAAATCGTCGATGTAGTAATCTAACTCTGGATCATTAGGTGCCTGAATGTAGGGTTGAATTCCAGTGGCATCCTCGGGGATGATAACCTCGCCAGACAATTGTTTCCATGAGTAGGCATATACATCCGACTCAGCCACGCATGGGTACGAATTATCTTCACCGATGGTGTACTGAACACTCAGGTTCAGTTTGGTGTTGGTTTTTGAAAAGACATAAACTGAAATTTTATAAGTCTTTCCAGGTTCGATGTAATCGTTTTGCATAGAAGCGCCATGCCATGATGCAGAACGTTTGCTAACATAGAGTGATTTATCTCCGTCGTGATGTTGGTCGGAGGATAGTTCTACAATGACGCCATCGCCTCTACTTGCCCAATCGTCGTAACTAGACTCAAAATCATAAGATAGTCCGGCAGCAAAAGCTTGTGCGCCACAAAACGTTAGTCCTAAAAGAAATAATTGTTTGATATTCATAATGGGTATTTAAAAATTAAATGGTTTTGATGCAAAGATAGAAAAAAAAGTATGATAAGGTGGGACCTATAACTTCATTTTAATACCTTGTATTCTAATAATTTTTAGTAATTTTGCAGAACAAATTTTTGAATGAAAGGGAGTTAAAATCCCGAATTACCATAGGTGAGTTTTAGAAATTCACCATTTATAAAGTTAAGATATGAAACTCTTTGATGTTTATCCGCTATTCGATGTCAATATCGTAAAGGGAAAAGGTTGTAAGGTATGGGACGAGAAAGGTCAGGAATACCTTGATTTGTATGGTGGTCATGCAGTTATTAGTATTGGACATTGTCATCCTCATTATGTGGAGATGATGACACAACAATTGAACACTCTTGGATTCTATTCCAACTCAGTCATTAACAAGCTTCAGGTGAAGTTGGCTGAGCGTTTGGGTAAGATTTCTGGATATGACGATTATCAGCTTTTCTTAATCAACTCGGGAGCGGAGGCCAATGAGAATGCGTTGAAGTTGGCTTCTTTCTATAATGGTCGTAAGCGTGTCTTGTCGGCTGAGAAGGCTTTTCACGGACGTACCTCTTTGGCAGTTGAGGTGACGAATAATCCAAAGATCATCGCACCTATCAACGATAATGGTCATGTCACCTATCTTCCTATCAATGACATTGAGGCTTGGAAGAAAGAACTTGAAAAGGGTGATGTCTGTGCTGTTATTGTAGAGTGCATCCAAGGTGTGGGTGGCATTCGCATGGTGACGAAAGAGTTTATGCAGGAGCTTCGCAGATTGTGTGATGAGTACAACACAGTTTTGATCTGTGATGAGATTCAATGTGGATATGGTCGTTCAGGTAAGTTCTTTGCACATCAGTATTTGGATGTGAAGCCTGATGTTATCACAGTGGCTAAGGGTATTGGTAATGGATTCCCTGCTGCGGGTGTTTTGATCGCTCCTAAGTTTGCTCCTGTGTATGGTCAGTTGGGTACCACTTTCGGAGGAAATCACATGGCATGTACTGCTGCATTGGCAGTGATTGATGTGATGGAGAAAGAAAATCTGGTGGAGAATGCAGCTGAAGTAGGAAACTATATCATGGAACAGATCAAATCGGCTA
>JAFRNH010000076.1 GCA_017430235.1 Paludibacteraceae bacterium
CATCTGATAAGAAACGGTTACGCCATACTGCCCACTCTCTGTTGCCACATCCACTGTCTCATATTGTTTGTTAATCGTACCACTCAAAGCTGAAAGGTTTTCAATCACATAACATGTATCCAACAACACCTCTCCCTCGCACTGAGCTGCGATGGTTTTCGGTGTAACCACAGGTTTTGGCATCACATACACAGTAACGACAGATGGCATACTCTCCGCATTGGTCGATTTGTCTTTTTGCGTTACATAATATTTGTATGTTGTTTTCGCATGATCAACCACAACGGCAGACGTGATTCCTGTAGAATAAGTGTTACTACTTACCGTATTAACTGGAGAGACACTAACAACCGATGGGTCTTGTTCTCCATACCACCAAATATCATAATCAGCCGCCGTCTTAGTAGAGCCTGGTAGCAAAGAGACCGTTGCTTCCAAATCAGGCACTGCATCACCTTCACACACATAGACATCCTTCACCTGTGGTGATAATGCATCACTGATTCTGATGGTAATCTTTGCCACATCACTTGGACAGTCCTTTGGATTGTTCTTATCAATTCTGTAGACATAATAATACAACTCTTTAGTTCCTCCGCCTAATGTGCTAACATCATAAACTGGTGTCGGAATGGTTGTACTATAACCTATAGTCGGAATAGTACTAGCATCTTCCAACAAAGCAGAATAATAATATTCATAACCCGTCTCCTCTACCCAAGGCGAACGTGCATCTTTAATTGATGGGAATGTTTTTCCATCAGAGGCATCAGCCTTTATATATTGGATAGTCTGAGGTGCAGGTGCATTTGTTTGACAAACAGTCACCTTAATATCTGTTGGCTCACTATAGCATAGTTTACCACTGGACAAGCCTAAATCATACGAAGAAATAACTTGATAGGACAACTCACGTGCTTCATTCGTAGATGGCACAGGGGCATTGAGCGACTCTGAGGTTGCACCTGATTGTGCAATTGTCACCCATTTAAAGCCATCAGCCACCAAACATTGGGTTGGATTCGTTGATCCATGTTCTGCTTTCAATGCCACTGGCGTTTCATTCAAACAATATATGACATCTTCTGCAGTAGGCTTTGGCACACCATACACTCTAACATTCATTGATACAGCAGCACTTATATTAGTCGTATTCTTCTCACGTTGCATCACCTTAAATGTTTGCACACCGCTAACTGATGTTGAAACAGATGGAGCCGTGGTACTGCCATCTTCCCATACCAATTCATAATCATCCTTTGTTTTGCCTTCGGCTGGATTTATCACCACCAAATCCATCAAATCGATTGGATCATCCACACAGATGGAAGTATCTCTAGGTGTTGGTGCAGGAGCGCCTAATATAGATACTTCAATCATACTTAAAGGACTATTACAAATAACACTGTTTGTCATTATATCTAACACAAGACCTCCGAATTCTCTTTGTTGATAAACATAATAATAGACAACCGTATCTGTCGTCACAGACATATCAGCCTGAGGTGCGTTCGGTGAAGTCGCGGCAGACGAAATGTCTGAAGGTTCCACAGCTTTCGCAAATGGGCCCATCCACATAACAGTTGCAGAAGGGTTTTTACTGCTCTCCTTAACAGCAGCAATCAGTTTATCTGTGTTAAAGACACCGTTTGTCTCTTTTGCCTCTAGTTTTAAATATTGAACAGAAGATGTTTCCAATTGTCTAGGCGTTTCATAATAAGAAGCATGCACTTCATACTCTTCACTTTCGCAATAGTTGGATGCAGAAGAGACCGCTTTATAAATTCCTGCTTTTTCAGGACTATCAAGGGTCAAGACACTGCCTGTTTCCGTTCCATTCCATGTAACCGTAGCTCCTGATGGTGTTGTGGTAGCAGTAAGCGTTGTAAGATCACATTCATTCGTCTCTGCCACAGTGACAGTAGCCAAAGGTTTAATCACAAACTCATACGGTTCTGGTTTAGATGTACAACCTTTTAGCGTCAATGTATAATAATAGGTGATTGGAGAAACACTACCTGCCACTTTTCGCAAGTCTGTTTCTGCTAATATAGTAGCATTTGCATCACTATACCAAGTCACCTGATAGTCATTGACACTTTCCGGAAGCGTTGGAGCAGTTGTTGCCTCACTTGACTTTGTTATGCTTCCGTTGATATATTCGCAGAAAGGATCAATCTTCGCCAACGATTCCTCTGGTATTTGCTTATAAATCAATGTTGTTGTAGCTGGCAAGCTTTTACAGTAACCTGTAGCCGTTGCAGTTGCCTCCAATTCACCTAACAATGAAGTAGCGCCAAACTCTGTTTCCCCTGCTGAAAGAGTGAAGGCTGCCCCCTCTAAGGTCGCCTCAATTGTGGCGTTAGCTGGAGTGACTGTCGTGGTCAACAATGTTTTTCCACAAACTGTATCCAATACAAACGATATCTCTGCTGTAGGATTTACAGTAACTGTATATTTGCGTCTACCAACACAACCATCTGCTGTCATTCCATAGAAATAGAGAGTTGTCTCATCCATCAATGTGAATGAATAATCCATATCAGTTTTCGTAGATGAATATGGAATCAAATCAGTTCCCGATTCATCCGTCCATTTCCAAGAAGACAAGTCAGGATTAGCGAATCCCTTCAAATTGACCGTTTCGCCTTTACATGCAGATGTTTTAAAATCAGTACCCATATCAAGGCTACCCGCACGAGTAATTGTAAATGGCTTTGTGATAGAATAGTTACGACAATCGTCATCATAATTAGCCAAATTAGGATCCGCCAAGAACGTACCTAACACATCAGGTGTTGCCACAACCACTCTAAACTGCATTTTATCCTGAGGATAATCTGCCGTATTAATGATATACTGATTATCCGTTTCAATACCAGAAATGTTGCTCCACGAAGAACCACCATCTCCACTATATTGGAACAAGAAACGATGATTTCCGCCAAAGAAATCTACCAACAATGTACTGACAGGTGACTCTATTGTAAACGGCTGATCTGCACAAATAGTAGTATCCTTAGCGAAAGTACTTATATCAGAATAGGCCTCCAATGAAGGAGGAGAACAAACCATGAACTTGATATCATCAATGATCAGGTCGTTTCCTTTATCCCAATAGGAATAATCTTCGCATCGTGAACCACAAGAGGAGAAAAGTTGCATTTTCACGTCATGCGTACCCGACCCCTCAATGAAGAAACTTCCCTTCAACGGAAGCCATCCAGCATTAGCCTTAACTACAAAATCATTGATAGCCTCAATTTCATCCCCGTTCTCATCAAAAAATTTAATTGAAACAATCGGATCTGAAAGTCCATTACTCAAGTTGGCAACCCATGTTTCATAAAAGACTTGCTTTCCAGAACATATATTATGGAACTCTGCTTCAAAAACCACACCGCTAAAATAGTAATCCACATTGATAAACAAGGCACCAGCATTGGTTTCACCCGTAATCAAAGAGGTATGGTCTGTCGACACACCATTCATCCATGTGGCTATTGAATTACCTGCCACATCTTGATAATAAGCACCCGTCGCCATCGGACAAACAATCGCATAATAACCATCATTAATCTGGCCACTAGCAGTATTACCATTACCACATCTGACACAAGTGTGTCCACTACCATCATCAAAATCGTTTTGAGGAATTGTATATGATAAATCAGCACGATAAGGTGGCCAAGTGGCAGGTGTGGTCGATTCATTTCCATCCTTATCCACATAAGTATGCTTGCCTGGGAATCGTCCGAAAGTTTCCCACAAAAGTGTCTTTCGAGAAGCCGGCTTACCATTCACCTCACAACAGGTGATACCCTTCACCTCCAATTCATTGGAAACAACACCATCGACAGTGCAACGGAACAACTCTGTCACATCCCCATTTTGAGGAGAAGGCATTTCATACAATGTACTCTTCTGCGTAGATATGGTCTGCCATGATCCGCCACTATGTTTTACCTCCCATTTATATGTCTTCGCATTATACTCTCTATCCAAGGTTAACAATATCTGCTCACCTTTACAAGCTTCAATACCCTGACTAGAAGATATTTTAGGATCGATTGTACCATCTACGGTTATCTCCGTGATACCAATAGCAATACCCTCACCCTTACCATTGTATCCATACAATAGATTCAATTCAAGGACAGGATCAGAAACAACACCCTTCAAAGTAATTTGTTGTTTCTTCTGAACTGTACTGGTAGCAGCATCAACAGCTTTATATGTTTCACTAGTTCCCCAAGAAGTAGGATTAATTATCGCCCGGAAATCCACCGTTGCGTTATCATAATTCACTCCTAAATACTTTTTCACATCAGCTTTCGAGTTGAGCACATAATAATCTATAGTAATCGTGAAATTAGTACCCATGCGCAATCCACTGATACGATAGGTGAAGAAAGAGGACATCTCCGTCATATCACCTGCATACTGTATGACACACATGTAGTCGTCCGCCTCCATAAAATCTGGATTAAGCGTACTCGGATTACCCGTCACACAATAAACGTAATCCAAGTCTTCCTTTACACGATAATTGGCACCATCTCCCGAATAAGTTGGATTCATGGAGAAAGAGTTACCTGCCATACCATATTGTTTTACTGAATTGAGATCCCATGGTATAGAATCACCTGGGTAGACCATTGGTTCAAAATCCGTACCAGCGACTACCGCACCCATAACGAAATAGGATTGTAAAAATAATGCAATTAGCAATATCGTTCTCTTAAGACATGTAAGTCCCATAGCAGAAGCATTTATATTTAAATGTAACATTAGTTTCATGGCGAAATAATAAAATGGTTTTCAAAAAAATATACTATCCGATATAATTTTCAGCAAATGTATAAGAATTTTCGGAATCTGCAAAATTTAAAATGTCAATGGGTTACGCCAATCAAAAATATAAGATCCAAGAAATATCATTATAACCACCTATAAAATTCGTTTTCCAAAATACAGAAATTTTTATTAACTTTGCATAATTTTTCAAAGTCAGAAATACAATAAGAAAAAACGATATAGATATGGCTAAAATTATCAGCGATGTGTCCCACACCTTTGGAGAATTTCTTCTGATTCCGGGACTGACCACCAAAGAATGCATTCCTAGCAATGTATGTTTACAAACGCCTTTGGTTAAATTCAAAAAAGGCGAGAAGTCTGCAATCAATCTAAACATTCCGTTTGTTTCTGCTATTATGCAAGCGGTTTCTGACTCAGGTCTCGCGATAGAATTGGCTCGTAACGGAGGTCTCTCCTTTATCTACGGATCACAACCTATCGAATCACAAGCTGAGATGGTTCGCAAAGTAAAAAATTTCAAAGCAGGTTTTGTCATCAGTGATTCTAATGTAACACCTGAGACATCGTTGGCTGATGCACTCGAATTGATACAAACAACTGGTCACTCCACTATCGGCGTTACAACGGATGGTACCCCTAATGGAAAATTGGAAGGCATATTGACTAGCAGAGACTATCGTGTCGACAAAGTTGATTTATCTGCTCCTGTGAAGAATTTCATGACCCCATTTGCAAAATTAACAGTAGGTCATATTGGAATCTCCCTAAGCGAAGCCAATACGATTATTTGGGATCACAAGTTAAATACGCTTCCTATTATCGACAAGGACCAAAAACTACAATACTTTGTTTTCCGTAAGGATTACGATAGTCATCATGCCAATCCTCGTGAATTGTCAGATGAAAGCAAAAAACTATTAGTAGGTGCTGGAATCAATTCTCGTGATTATGAGAAACGTGTTCCTGCATTGGTAGAGGCTGGCGTTGACGTTCTCTGTATCGATTCTTCCGACGGTTTCTCTGAATGGCAAAAAGATACCCTTCAATGGATTAAATCTAAATATGGAGACAAAGTAAAATGTGGCGCAGGTAATGTTGTGGATGCTGAAGGATTCCAATACTTAGTAGACGCTGGTGCTGATTTCATCAAAGTGGGAATCGGTGGTGGTTCTATTTGTATCACACGTGAGCAGAAAGGTATCGGACGTGGCCAGGCTACCGCATTGATGGATGTAGCAAAGGCTCGTGACGAATATTTCGCAAAGACAGGTATCTATATACCTATCTGCAGTGATGGTGGTCTTGTACATGACTACCACATGACATTAGCATTGGCAATGGGTGCAGATTTCCTAATGATGGGTAGATACTTCGCAAGATTCGACGAATCACCTACTAAGAAACTGACAATCGGCAATCGTATTGTTAAGGAATACTGGGGTGAAGGATCCAACCGTGCTAAGAACTGGCAAAGATACGACATGGGAGGAAGTGCCAATTTGAAATTTGAAGAGGGTGTCGATAGTTACGTTCCTTATGCAGGAAAGATGAAAGACAACTTGAACCAAACATTGGCAAAGATGATTTCAACCATGTGTAGTTGTGGTGCTATTTCCATTCCACAATTGCAGAAAGATGCAAAAATAACATTGGTATCATCCACTTCTATCATTGAAGGTGGTGCACACGATGTTATCCTAAAAGAATCTTAATCCGAAAGTTTAACTACTTCAAATAAGGGTGTGTCAAAATTCGTTTTGACACACTTTTTTTATCTTGAGATGAACCTCACAAATCAGGAAGATGACTGGTCATGATTGCATAAAACAATAATATTACAGCTATAAAAAAGATTACAAGAGGAAGCATAAAAAAGCCCGAAACACATTTGCATTTCGGGCTTTTAATATTTAAATTGGATCTCAACGAGGAGACCTAACGTATCATCGAATCTTTATAATCTCAATCGTACCATTTACTAATGAGCCATCTGACATCTCAACTTGATGGAAGTAAACACCAGGATCAGCCATACGTCCATTATGAGTACCATCCCATCCATTATCACCTACGAAAATCTTTTGTCCATAGCGGTCAAAGATTATCACGCGGTGACGCTCCATAAAGATATCATTCAAACCATCTTTAGTATGAGGAGTAAACGCTGTTGGAACCTCTGGAAGAACATTAACCTTCGTCAATGCGCTAGGAACGGCAGGGCAAACACCGTTTGTAATTGTCACATAGTAATAAGAAGTATCTGCTGGCATATCAATGATGGTTGGATTTTCTCCATAATTGAAGAAAGCTAAAGCCACATCCTCTTCATCATTAGGATCGTTAAAGACAAAATCCGAATTAGCCGTAAACGCATCGTAATTTCTCAGATCGTACTCTCCTACAACGCGATGCCATATCAAATAATCATAGCCATACGTTGCAGAAACTGATAGGATAATACCCTCACCCACCCAGATTCTTGCCGGATCACTTGGATCTGTTGTGATGGTGATTTCTCCTGGATTGTAACGTTTATGTACATTCAACAAGACAGAATCTCTTGTATACATTAGATTAGCTACCAACGAATCATATTTAGCTACATTATTGTTGAAGTAATTCAACGTGTCTTGTTTAGTTGACAAATTCTCTAAACATAAAGACAAATGGGAGTTGAGAGAAGATGTCACACCACACTCGTTTTCTGCGTAGAACACCAACGTCTTTTCATTATCTTCGAACAACACCAGACCATTTACAGAGTCCTCATAATCAAATAGTTCTCCATCCTTTTTCCAGTATGTCCATAGACTATCCGATCCCATATAATCAATACATCTTACAAATGGAGATAAATCAACAGGACTGTTTTCACAGGCTGGCAAAATACCTGATTCTATGACAACCTTAGGACGTTCCTTAACATTAGCCTTCAACGTAGCTGTATCAGAGCAACCTGATAAGGTATCCATAGCGACAATCGTATAATAACCTGAATCAGCACGCTTATGTAAAGTTGCATATAACTCAACCAAGCTATCTACATTCGTATTACCTTCTTTATTCTCAAACTCATGCCAGTAAGTCTTTGGATTATTACTGAACATCAATCTATCATGTGTAGCTTCTTTACCTTGGTAATAGTCATACACGAATGTACCTTTGGTTTTTCCTATAACGCCATCAAACTCATCGACATACTCCAAATCACCTTTTGCATAACGAACAGATGGAGAATTAAGACTGATACCACGATCATCTGTCACACAAGAATCAATGTTGTAAGCGTTAACAGTAACGATCATCTCTTTATGTTGAACCTTCACAAATTTCACCAAGGTAGTATCATTACCACACAAATCTTCAATTTTTAATTCAACATACATTGAGGAATCCATTCTAGCTCCAGCCTCTGGTGTTTGCGTAACACGAATACCAGCCTTTCCAGTACATTCATCGATGATATTATCCTTTATCTTATCATATAGGTTTGGTGCATAGAATTCACACAATCCCATAAGATCAGCCAATGTATAGGAGTTCCAATCTATAGGTTCCACAAAATAAGGAGGAACAGTATCGCGAACTCGAATAGTTTGAACCATCGTATTTTCATTTCCACAACGGTCTACCGCCTTATATGTTCTTACAATATCATAATTATAATATTCACATGATAAGGTGTCCGTACCTCTATTATTTGTTTCTGTAAGTGTCAAGGTTGGATTAGGGTCACAGTTGTCAATAGCCTTAACATCATCACCTAAAGGAATCTCATCTTTACAACCGACAGTTATATCAGACAATATAACGGAGAAGTCAGGTGCAACCGTATCCTTAATAGACATAACCTGATCACAAGTCACCTCAATACCACGTTTATTCAGAACAACGTATGTACGAGTAAAGATTGAATTGCAACTATCATTGCTCAACGTCTCTCTGTAAGTAAACGATGTAGGATCTATCTTACTTTCGTCAGAAACAGCACCTCCTGCTTTTTTAAACTCTTCAAATGTTTTATATGGAGCAGGAACAGCTTCAGTACAAGCAAATACTTTTCCGTCCAAGTCTTGTGGGCAATCCAATATTTGTTCATTAGTCACAAAAATTTCTTGCTTACAATATTTTGAATTACCTGATTTGTCTTTGAAATCCCATGTAATGATAGTGGTTCCAACTGGATAGTTATCTTTAAAATCTTTACCATCACTACGTACTGGAATACCTTCTATCATACCATCACAGAAATCTTCATACGTAGGGATTTTCAATCCGCGTGCAACCACCTCTTCATATGATACAGAATCATTCGCTGGCGAGTTTTCATCAACTGCAACCGACAAATCTTTCAACAAACTACAATCATATTCTGGTGGGAATGTGTCTCTTACAATCACATTCTGATAACAGATCTTAGGAGTCGCACTATGAATACTTGCGAAGGTCCATTTAATAACAGTTGTATCTCTTGGATATTCCTCATTTAGACCTTTGCCATCTTCTCTTGTTGGAACACCAAGCACAGAATCATTTGTGCATGCATCCAATGCATAATGTTTAGGCAACACCAAAACACCCGCTGGCAATTTGCATTCGTTTAGTTTCAAGAACAAGAAGGTATCTTTTAACGAACTACAATCAAACTTAGGTTCAATATCACTTAGGATATGAACATACTGTTCACATGTATCTATTATCGTTGTGTAATCATTTTCGAAAATCCACATAATGGTATCATAACCTACCATGTAGGAGTCTGTCATACTTCTTCCACTCTTTCTTACTCCAATGGCAGTAACAGGATTTTGTGTACATACATCCGTTGCCACTGGCGCTTGTATATTCAACTTCTCAGCAGACACCTCACATTCGCCATGCAACACATCTTTAATTGTATCATTCTTTAATGAATCGCAATTAAAATCAAGAGGCATGTCACTTCTAACCCAAACATACTGTTCACATACAGCATCAACTGTTGAGTATTCACTATCGAATGTCCAAATGATGGTATCACGTCCCACTGGATAAGGATCTGTCATACTTCTACCACTAGTTCTACGTCCCACACCAGGAACTATGTCATCCGTACAATAATCTTTTCCTTGTGGTATGTTAATATTCATCAGCTCTGCAGGTATTTCGCACGTACCATGAGCCACTCTCTCTATAGGAGACCTATTTATTGAATCACAAGGTACAATAGGAGGGAAGTCACTCTGAATATAA
>JAFRNH010000077.1 GCA_017430235.1 Paludibacteraceae bacterium
TATGATGAAGTCCATCTCCCCAATATGTGCAACGGCGTTATAATAGCAGTGTATGTTAGGACGTATTTCAAGACAATAACCGTCGTTAAGTGTGGCGATGTCGTAAAACTTGTAGAACTCATGGTTGCCCATACATGCAATCACCTGCTGATAGTTCTCTGATGCCCAGTCCCAGAAGGGATGCTTGCTGTAGTTTTCATCTCCCAGGTAGCCAATATCCCCAGCCAAAACGAGAACGTCTCCTGTTACTTGCAGGGGATTCTCCTTTAGGTATCTCCAGTTATCGGCGAACTCCAGATGAAGGTCTGATGCGTATTGTATTTTCATGGCTGTTCAGTGACAAATAATTCGTCCAATTGTTCCATTAAGGCTTCAATAAATGATGTGTCTTGATCAAGGACCTTGGCAAGAGGGTCCGAAAGAGTGTCCCATTCTTTTCTGATCGATGAGACAAACTCCCTTATGCATGCAACTATTGGTTCTGGAGCAGTAATTTGACTTGCTTCCATGATGACCACGTTCTTCAGCACGTCTGACCGATGCTTTTTGATGTCTTTGCTGTTGACATGTTTCCCGTTATTCTTGTCTCGCAGAAGGTTGAGGTAGGCACGTGACTTCAAGGCTATGAGCGCAGCGGAATCTGCATGGCGAAGCCCATTTGTTAGTTTGCTGTGCTGGATGGTGAAGTGATAGAAATCATCGTCCATGATAATCGCACTCAGACTAGATGTCTCCTCATCAACAGGAAGCGGCTCAATGGTCAGTCCTCTCGGCTCGCCGAGAATGTCTGGATGTCGAGACAGCAGTTCAATCATTTCTGGATAATTAGGCCGTCCATTGACAAAACGGTACAGCTCGTACTTCGGAGTCTTGCTCTCTTCTTGTTTGTGTCTCTCTGGACGATATCCACCTTCACGTACGAATTGCCAAAAATGGTTGGCGAAGTCGGCAGTCATCTTCTCCACGATGACTATCATATCGATGTCGTGTGTAGCACGTGGACGAACAACTGTGCCAGTCATGGCAATGTCACATGCCGTGCCGCCTATGATGACGTAGTTCTCTGAGTATGCCTCAAAAGCTTCACGGAATTTATCTAATCCTTCCATTCTGTTTCATTTATTAATCGTTCAACTTCACCTTCCACTCGGGGGTCAGTATCCTCACGTAGTGAGATGACCAATGATAGTCTGTCCACCCATTCGGCTTTTGTGCCAATGCTGGTGACTGGTGGGTATTTCCATGCCTCAATGATGATGTTGCCATCAAATTCATTGGGACGTACTAAGACGCCGGATGATCTGAAATCACGAAGTTGTTTGGCGCTCATCGTGATTGTTCTTTCGGAATCAGGGTTGATCCGTGTGTAATGAGCCAAGGCGTTGATGCCACATGTTGTGAAATGATCTTCAGACAATAGCTCATCGCAGTAAATGCGCTCTTCGACAGGACTAATTAGGAAGGGTTGGGCTTGCTCCCATAATTCCTTTCCTGCTTTGTCAAAGTGGATGGTCTTCCGTTTTGATCCATCCGCCACTTTTCGACACAGCCCCAAGTCTTCAAGACATGTAATGCCAAGCGTAATACTCGCGTATGAATATGGTATCTTATCCTCTATGTCACGCGCGGCTAGTCCCTCGATGCTCTCTATTTGTAGGTGATAGAGCAGCAGGTATTGGGCGACTGGCGTCAGTGCTTTGGACAGCTTTGTTTTACGGATTCGTTCATTGGCCAGAAGCATCGGCAAATAAGCAAATTTGTCTGAGACAACAAAATAAACGTCTTTGTCTATGAGTCTTTGACGTTCATAAGCGGGACATGCTGGCAACATAAAGACAGTTGGAAGCTGGAACAATGAGGTTAGATTGCTTGCCGTGACGGATAAACTACGTGGTGTAGCCACCTTGCCTTTGGATTCAGCGAAAAGTAATGGCATGCCATGGAACTCTCCATCGTAGAACTTGTAAGCTAGTGAGTCTCCAATGGTGACACCTTTCATCTGCGCTTTGCTTCGCTCTTGCAGCTGTATAGGTCTTCCTAATATGAAAATGTCTTTCATTTTAGTCATTCTGCTTCATTTTAATGCCATTTAAAATGATGCAAAAATATTAAAATGATTTGATATGGCAAAAAAAATTCTTGACTATAATAATGCAAATTGTAATTAATAATTGAATATTTTGTTCCCATCTCGATGAGTAGAGAAGCTGCAACTCCCTTACACACTGGCACCACAAGATATACAACTTTTATGTTGTATTTTAGGTGGAGTTTTTTTATCTCCCGTAAAAATTTTATGATGTGTTTGTTGTATATTTGCCGTGCTGGGTTGCATGGACTACCTTTTGTCCCGCCCAGCATTTTTATTCCGTAATGCAATAATAAATAATAAGGGAACTCAAAAATGTGTTACATTATGATGGCAAGAGGAAAAAATAAAATAGCAATGTTGGTTGCATGCACTTTGTTGGTTGGTTGCGCTAGTTCTCCCAATGCAACAGATGCTTCTGGCTCGCGAGAAACTGTGGGTGATACTGATAGCTCTTCTGTTATTCCATTCTCTATTAACGGTTTGCAGAATGATGAGGATACTGTTAGTGAAGGACTTAGTGATGCAATTATTCTGGTTCCCCAATCAGTTATAGATTCTATATCGGCCATCGATGATAATGTCAAAAAGAAATTGTCGGATCTTTTAGGTTTTGAAGGTGATTCACTTTCTGAGATTAACAATTATCTCAACGAGTTTGTCTCACTAATAGAAAACCCTCATCGGAAAATCCCTAAGGATAATGATCGAATAAAATTCGCTAAAGTGGATAATGGCGACAGAATCTATTATTTCACATTTAGCATGGATAGTTGGATGCACACTAATAAGCTATATGGATATTTCATATATGAGAAACGTGATAATAGCTTCGTGCTTCTGACTGCAAATCCGACCGTAGTATTTCAACCTTATGGTGTAAACGGGGTGGAAGTGAGCTTCGTTAAACTGAAGGATGGAGGAATCCTGTTGGAAACAACTGGAGGTGGAGGCGATGAGACGGTTTGTGGCTATATGTGTATAGAGTATTATACAATTGAAGGTGATTGTCTCTTCTTCGGCGATACTTATTCCGGATGTGATGGCTATGATGAAGTGGACGAAGACGGTAAAAGAACATTTAGTAATGGCTATGCTACTTGGCATACTTACACCTTGGATTCTATCCACTATACGGATGGTTATCCAGATATAATTGAGAACTATAAACACAGTGAGTGGTATGGCGATAGCGATTCCATAATTTCAGAAAGTAAAAAAACGATATACTATAACTTCAGCAAAACTGAGAAGAGATATGTGGAAAAGGAGATATAATTTGTTATACTAATTATTTAACCAGTAATAAAAATGAGGATAGCTGCATTACTATTAATAAATTTTTTGTGCGTATTCGAGGTCTTCTCAGAAGGAGGAAATCCATGGGAACAAATAAAACCTTACATACTGAAAACAAAAAAATTAACTTCGTTCAATGGAATAAAATTTTGTGGTTCTGAAAATGAGGGTAGAAGTGGTTCTTTGATGTTTACTGAGAATGATAATCCTATCAAAATTAATTTTGATGCCGAAATTCCATACGATTCATATTGTTCGTTTTTTGAAAGTGTAATAAAATCAAACAAGCATCCATATTTTTTGGTACACGAAAATTGTGGTGAAACAAATGGAAAATCATATGTGGCATTAACGATTCCAGAAGATCTGCCTAAACCTAACTCAGATGGGTTGAAGATCTTTCCTCTATTTTATAGGATAGTCAAAGATTCTGTATATGAGGTTGTTATGTTTTTTATTAGTAATTATAAGATTGAAGTATGTACATTCATATACGACGAAACTCAATCTAATGTTCTTTCTTCACTATCGCTATACCATCAAACTATCGATATAGATCCAACAGAGCAATGTGATAGACTTGAAGATTTAACCAAATTTAATAATTATATGGACGACAGTAACTATTTCACTATTTCTATTGATCATGATATATATACCGTATATGCAACACTCGAAAACTTGGGAGTCCAGTTAGGCATTCGGGCAGGCAATGAGGTCTACAAATTTAATTATCATATCAATAGATATGAACAGATTTGGTCTTCAATATTCTATTTTCCAGAAAATGTTCCCTCTCATATTTTCGAAGATGTAGATGAAGGAAGAGAAGCCGTTGTCATTCGCGACCCCCATGCAATTGAATGTGAAATTCAAGACAAAGATGGATTCGTTAATGTTAGAGAAGCCCCAAATAAGAATGCAAAAATCATGTATCGTATTAAGGAAAAAGAAAAATTTATCATTGAAAGTGAAGATTGTAATGGATGGTACAGAGTTATTATGTGTGGAGAAAATACGGACGGGGGATGGATACATAATTCAAGAGTGAAAAAGTTGAAAACGATGAACTCAGATTTAAAATATAGTCTTCCAAAGTTATACGACGATGGAGAGTATACAACATTTGACGAAGAAGATTCGGATTAGCTTTGTGAATCTTCTTGTTAAAGTAATGTCCATCTTTTTTTGAAACTAATATTATATTTTATATCTTTGCCTGTCAATCAGATAGAATGTTCTCAATGATGTTGTGTCGGTTTGACAGAAAGTTATAAATGTTCCACTAAGTATTACATGATAAACACAAAGTAAGATGGTTAAATTAAAGTATTTTCTGTGGCTGTTTTTGTGCTGCATGGTATATGGTAATGCGTTTGCACAAAGAGAGTTGTCGTTTGACAAGGAACAGTATCAAAAAACGTTATGGATGACCACACGTTTTTATGGCGCTCAGCGTATGGGCGAAGGTGTTAATTGGCTTGTTGCTACACATGAAGCCAATAATGTAAGTAATCAGATTCAGTTCGACCAAAGCAAATTCGTGAAGGGTAAATCCTACCTGAAGGATGCTGATGGAGATTATGATCTGACTGGCGGTTGGTTCGACTGTGGTGACTTCGTACTCTTCGGTCAGACCTTCTTCTACTCCTCCTACATGTTGCTGCTGGGTTACTCTGCATTCCCAGAAGGATATCCGGACTACTATTCGGAGGACTATCATGGTTACATCGATTCCGATGATTACACTTGGGAAGGTGGCCAGGGTGAACCGGACGGTATCCCTGATATCTTGAATGAGGTGAAATATGCAACGGACTACATTTTGAAGGCCGTGCGCGACAACCGCACCTTCTACTACCAAAAGGGTGATGGTGACATGGACCACAAGGTATGGTGCACCTCAACGGTTAAATCTGCTATCCCTATAAAATTAGGTGGCGAGGCAGATGGTACTCGTCCAATATCGAAAGCTACTGGTTATGTTACTGCCATGGCCTCACAAGCTAGTGCCGCCCTTGCTGTTATGGCACGCGTTTATGCTAAATATGATGAAGACTATGCCGCTGCATGTCTCGAGAAAGCGAAGGTCGCTTGCGAATTTGTGGAGAACACAGCGAAGGGAACCACCACGGCTCCTCAATACCCTGTGGGAGACCGTTACATACATGATATGGTCGCTATGTATGCAGAACTCTACAAGACCACGAAAGATCAAACATATCTGAGAAAAGCTGAGGAGAATTGCTCGTGGATGGATAAGCGCAAAGAATACAATTATAACTACACCCTTTGCTATGACCATAGAGAAGACTTGGCTGCCTACGCCATGGCGTCTATTGGCTCCGAATCATCTTATGGAGAAAAAGCACTTAATGTGTTGAAATTTTATGCTGATACCATGTATATCCCAGGTTCTGGTTACTTTTTAAATAAACTACCTGGAAAAGATTGGCGTGGAGGAGAACCATGGGGCGTTCTTCGTTTCCCTGCTAACCAAGCTTTCGTTCGCGCACTATATGATAAATTAGTGGGTGAGGAAACAATCAGTCCTTACATCTCCGCTACAGTGGATTACCTTATGGGTGACAACGGAAATCACTTCTCCTACATCGTCGGATTTGGTGACAACTATCCTGCTTATTCCCACCACAGAAATCTTTACAGATCAGATCTCAATGATTTGGAGAAAGAACAAGCTAAATTGCCAAAAATAGACAAAAACTATAAATTCGCTCAAATCGGCTACTTGGTTGGTGGTTCCCGTAACAACGGAGAATATAATGATGACATCAACAACTATTCGGGAACTGAGGGCGGTATCGACTACAACGCAGGTTTGGTCGGCGCTTTGGGATACATCAATTCGAAGATAAACCCTGTCTCAGAACCACAGAACATAAAGGAAACAATCAGCGAAGCAAAACAGTGCGTGCTCAGTCCTAACCCAACTCAAGACTACTTGAATATTTACATCAAGAATATGTCTGTAGGGGAGATAACAGTGGAGGTGATCAATACCATGGGTAGCGTTTGCAAGCGTGAGACCATGACAGGCAAGAAACTTACCTTGAATGTTAGTGGACTCGCTAAAGGCATGTACTTAGTTCGTGTTGTTTCGGGAGATGAAATCTTCACAAAACAGATTATTAAGAAGTAAATTGCCATTGTGTTAAGAATGAAAAACACGCCGTTTTTTGTTTTATCCTTTGTCATTATATTGTTTTTGACATCTTGTCAGAAACAGCAATCAGAACCATCATCTTCGGGAGTGAAGTCACCCCTGGAGATGATGGTGGCTGATTATGTCGCTAAGACATTCCCCAATTGGTTAGATTCAACCAGAGGAGAAAAAGACACATTATATCTACATGCTTTTTTTTGTCATTATCCCAGCGAAGATTTATCTATCCGAATTTTTGACAGTACGGCGACGTTGGATGTTGTCGCAGCTGTTGGTGGTACGGAAAATTATATGGTATATCCTGAACTTGTACCTCCACTTCCGCCATTACCGGATGAGATGGATGATGGGTATGATGGGTATTGTATAGATAGTCTCAACCAGCTGGATCCGAGTCTAATCGGATATACTTATTTCGGTCCAATTCAGGTTATTATTTTGGCAAAAGAAGATGTAGATAGAAGTTTGGTTGATCCTTTCCTTGAGGGCGTGGATGTGATGGATCTTCGTCCGAGATACATTGAATACAAGAAGAATACAAAAGGACATATAATGGAGGGGTGGGGACGTTTTAATCTCTATAGTATAGACTCTCTCGGCATATTCAAACATGTTGGTGGTTTTATTATAGATTAATTGAAGAATGTTTTTATATCCAATTTCTTGCCGATAGAGGCAAATTTTACTAATTTTACACCTGTTTTTAATGAAAAACTTGCCGATAGTATGGAATATATTTCAGTCAATCAGTTTGCCGAGAAGCATGGTGTTAGCGAACGAACAGTCCGTAATTACTGCGCTGTTGGTAAAATAGAGGGAGCATTTCTTACGGGGAAAACGTGGAATATCCCTACCGATGCTGAAGCATAACACATCCGACAGTCTAAAATCGTGGTTTGCCGTGGGCGATTACAAACGCTTGCCAAACGAAGTGGGCGGAGAAGAAACTGCGTTACCACAAGATGTGCAGAAACGAATGAAAGCATTGCTTGCAGAATACAACGCAAACCAAAAAGCCTCATTCGACGATATTCTTGATTTCCACGTGCAATTTGAGCGCATACATCCGTTTCAGGATGGAAATGGTCGTGTGGGACGACTGCTTATGTTCTGGCAATGTCTGCAGAACAACATTGCACCATTTATCATAACGGAAGAACTACGAATGTTCTATTATCGTGGTCTGCAAAATTGGGGTCAGGTGAATGGCTATTTGCGTGACACTTGCTTGACCGCACAAGACGAATATAAAAAACTAATGGAGTATTTTAGAATATGAGCAAATTCGCAAATAACTTATTTGTCAGCATAATACTCTTATGCGCATTGCTGGGTTGCAATTCTCCAACTAGCCATATGGATGATAAGAACATTGACAGAAATATTAAAGAAACTGAGATGTTGGCTGCTTGGAGAGCTGATACTTTTGGTTGTTTGAAATATAGAACCGCTGATAATGCAAAATACATAAGAGATAGTTTGAACTTGACAGGTAAATCAACAGCATTCGTAATTGAAGAATTAGGCGTTCCCAATTCAAGACAAACGAACGCTAATCGTGAAACACTCATCTATTATTTCGATACCAACTGTAATGATAATGTTTTTATAGATAGTGTGGATTATTGTTGGTTAGAGTTGTTGATAAAATCCGATAAGGTGAAAAATATATCCATGAAATGTTATTGATGGAAAAAAATTGAGGTGAACACCGAAAGCGCTTTTTCTGCTCGTGGCGTTCACCTCAATTTTGATATGCCTTTTTAGAAAGGATAGATGCTTATTCTACAAGGATAGGGAGTGACTCGAAATCAACTTCCGCATTCTCATCAATAGCTACCGTACCAGCTTTCTTGATAATCACCTTTGTGTTTAGGTGTCTCTTGGCAGTCTCCTTTGCACAAGAAGATACACAATAATCATAACACAAACCGACAAGGTGCAATTCCTCAACACCTCCGATATTGGCAAGTACGTCGATGCCATACTCTTCAACACCGCTGTTGCATCCTTTGTTGAGAATCAAACTATCTACATCAATGGCTTGTAGGTCTTTGTCGATCTCAGCCCCTGCAGTTCCTTGTACACAGTGAGATGGCCATATGCCTCCGTTTGCCTTGAATGAACAGTGAGCGGCTGGATGCCAATCTTTCGTATAGATGATACCATCATAATGTTCCTTCTGAACAAGAGCCAATATGTTTTGTTTCGCTTTGTTCCACTTCTCCAATCCGACACCCAAAGAACCATCGATGAAGTCAGTCTGAGCATCTACTATCGCCAACACTTTCTTATAAGGATTGAAGCATGGAATGTTCAGTAGTTTGCTCTTCCAACTCATAGCGTTAATCTTGGCTTTTATTCTTTGAGCTACCTCCGGATTCACCTCGGTTTCTCTTCCTCTCGCCACTTTCTCAACCTCAGCATAGGTGAAACCTAAACTATCCTCGTCAGACTTTCCACACATTCCGTCTGATGGTGTCTTCCTCACTAAATCTTCAGGTAAGCCCAACTCGATTCCTAATTGAACCACATCACTGACATACAAATTAGCTAATGGAGCAAAATCACCCGCACCATCGCCCCATAAGGTGAAGTAGCCCATGAGTCGTTCAGAAAGGTTACCATTGTTTGAAATACGACAGTTGCCTATAATGGCAGCTACGGAATACAATGTAGTCATTCTGAGTCGAGAAGGAGTGTTGGTCTTGAACTGATTGGTCAACTCGCCACCTGTCTTCGTACTAATCTCCTCAGATAACGCTTGATATGCACCGTTGATGTTAATCTCGTAATTCTTTATTCCAAGATATTCGCATACTCTTCTTGAGTCTGCTATATCATTTTGTACACCATTGGGCATCAAAACACCCACAACCCGATCTTTGCCAAGTGCCTCTACACATATAGCTGCGGATACTGTGCTGTCTTTTCCTCCACTAATACCAATTAACGCCTTCGTATTGGCATCTCCATTCTGGGCGAAATAGTTTCTAACCCATGCAATAATTTCTTCTTTTATTCTTTTCATATTCTATATATATTTAAGTGGGTTTCATAAATCCATTTTATACTCACATTTCTGGATGAGTCATTCTCCAATTGATGGCACGTTGTAGATATTCTACATATTCAGGATTCTTACACATACCTTTACCTGGAGTGTCGGATATCTTGGCAACATCACCTCCATTGCACAATGTGGTCTTCATCACGATGTTTAATGGCGGAACATCCGTATCGTTGGCAATGTATGTGCCGATACCAAATGCAACCTTCGCTTTGCCGTCAAAATAACGTTTCAGTTTCGTTGCCTTTTCAAAGTTCAAACTGTCGCTGAACAACAACGTTTTGGTGCGTGGATCAATGTTCAAACGCTTGTAGTGCGCTATCATCTTATCTCCCCATTCGAATGGGTCGCCTGAGTCGTGACGCACTCCGCTGAACACTGTCGCAAACTCCTCATCAAAATCACGAAGGAAACAATCGGTCGTGATGGCATCCGTTAACGCAGTTCCGTTTTGTACCTTATACTCGTTCACCCAAGCGCGAAGTGCATATAGATTAGAGTAGGCTGGATTGACTGCTCTGTTGCCTTGTCCAACACACATAATCCATTCGTGCGCCATCGTTCCTGTTGGTTTCAAATGATACTTCTTCGCAAGATATACATTACTTGTTCCGACAAAAATCGTTCGATTGTCCAACTTCGCCTCCGCTAATTGCTTAACTGCCATCTCCTGACACTCGGCTGATAAACGTCTGCGTAATCCAAACTCAGAAAAAGCACCTAATTCGTAATTGCCATCCTTGAGCAGATTGACCTTCTCGTTCAACTTGCGGATAAACTGCTGCTTCAAATCATCATACTTGTAGGCATATTTGAAATAAACCTCGTTGACAATCGCTAAGGTTGGTATCTCATACATACTCGTGTTCAACCATGATCCCTTCGCCTCTATACTCAACCCACATGGCGCATCTGTCGTTATCTCAAAGTCTTCATATCTTGGATGCCAGATTCGTAGAAAATCTATATACGATCCCTTTATCCAACCTTTCTTTTGAATATTTCCATCCTTGTCTTTGATGTCTCCTATGCTATGAAGATACTCCAACTCATCCTCCGTGAAGCGTAACTTACAATACTCCTTCAATTGATATTTTATCTCTTCCACCATCTCGGAAGTGAAGTGTACATCTGTATTTCTACACTTGAATGTCCATGTTGTCTTGTATCCAGGAAACTGATGGAATATAGCCTGACCCATTGAAAATTTATAAAGGTCTGTTTCTAATAAAGATGTGATAATTGCATTCATTATTTGTTCCTCTTTAAAATTGTTGTTTATTTTATTTGTGTCAAAAATACACAAATTATTTTATAATCCAAAATAAAATGAAAAATATTTTCAAAAAGATCTATTTATAGAACTCACTTTAAGTGAAAGAATCCCCTAATATGTGAATTTATGGTATATGTGTAAAAAAACGTCCACACTATTGTATGGACGTTTTTTATAGGACTAAAGTTTCTTTAATTCGTTGAGTAGAGTCTCGTTCTCCTCTGGTGTTCCGACAGTGATGCGTAGGCAGTTGCTACAAAGCACGACGGTGTTGCGATTTCGAACGATGATGCCTTTTGAAACTAGATGATTGTATGTTTTGTTGGCATCTGCTACTTTTACAAGGATAAAGTTGGCATCTGTAGGATAGATTTTCTCTGTGATCTTCAGTTTCTGAAGTTCCTTTGTCATCTTCTCTCTCTCTTCCAATAAAGTTTTTACCCAAAGATCCACTTCCGATTTGTTTGAAAGGATGCCCATAGCCTCCTTTTGCGTCAGAATATTTACATTATATGGATATTTAACTTTGTTGAATAGAGCGATGATGGCTTCAGATGCGAATGCCATTCCCAGACGAATGCCGGCGCTTGCCCATGCCTTGGAGAGCGTTTGTAGCACGATCAGATTAGGATAGTTCTTTAATTTCTTGCTCCAACTAGGTTGTGAGGAGAAATCGATGTAAGCCTCATCTATCACTACAATACCGCTGAATTGAGTGAGAAGCGTCTCTATCTCTTTGCTATTCAGTGTGTTTCCGGTTGGGTTGTTGGGTGAGCAGAGCCAGATGACTCTTGTTTTCTCGTCCGCTTTCTCCAATAGTTCCTTGGCGGTGAAGTCGAATTTGTCATTTAGGTTGACGCTTCGATACTCCACATTGTTGATGTTGGCACACACTCCATACATTCCGTAGGTAGGGGCTATGGCAACTACGTTGTCTTCTTTCGGCTCGCAAAAGATTCTGTAAACGAGATCAATCGCTTCGTCGCTTCCATTTCCCAAAAAGATGTTCTTTACACTGACACCTTTTACCTTCTTGATGGCTTCCTTCACCTTCAGTTGAAGTGGGTCGGGGTAGCGGTTGAACGGATTGTTGTACGGATTCTCGTTGGCATCCAAATAGACGGAAGCTTCTCCCTTAAACTCGTCGCGAGCACACGAGTAGGGTTTTAGTTTCCAGATATTCGGACGTATTGTTTTCATTAATTCGAACATAGGCATATGTTTTTAAGATGGCTTATTTTCTTCGTAAAATCACTGCGTTTTGGTGTGCGAACAATTGTTCGTTGCTTGCCATGATTTCGATGGCATCGCCAATGCGCTCCAGCCCTTCCTTGGTAATCTCTTGATAGGTGATCTTTTTACGGAAACTATCTAGATTGACGCCACTGTAAGCTTTGGCGTATCCGTTAGTTGGCAGTGTGTGGTTGGTGCCAGAAGCATAATCACCAGCGCTTTCAGGCGTGTAATGGCCTAAGAAGATAGAGCCTGCATTGTCTATCTGCTCGGCAATCTCTCGGTAGCCATTGGCAGAGATGATCAAATGCTCAGGAGCGTATGAGTTGCTTATGCAGACCGCCTCTTGCATGTCTTTCACAATGAATATCTTGCTGTTGGCAATAGATTTCTCGGCAATCTCTTTTCTTGGTAATTTCGCCAACTGACTCTCTACCTCTTGCATCACCTTGTTGGCAAGCGATTCGCTTGTGGTAACCAGTATAGCCTGACTATCCACACCATGTTCAGCTTGTGATAATAGGTCGGATGCTACAAACACAGGGTTGGCGCTGTCGTCTGCCAACACCTCCACTTCAGATGGACCAGCAGGCATGTCGATAGCCACGTCTTTCAAACTTACCATCTGTTTGGCTGCTGTTACGTATTGATTACCCGGACCGAAGATTTTATAAACCTTAGGTACGCTTTCCGTTCCAAATGCCATGGATGCGATCGCTTGAACACCACCAATCTTGAATATTTTATTTACACCAGCAGTTTTTGCGGCGAACAAGACAGCAGGATGAACCTTACCCTCTTTGTTGGGTGGAGTGCAAAGAACAATCTCCTTACATCCAGCAATCTGTGCAGGAATGGCCAACATCAAAACAGTGGAGAAGAGAGGTGCAGTACCTCCAGGAATGTACAATCCCACTTTCTCGATGGCTTTGGCCTTTTGCCAGCAGGTGACACCCGGCATCGTCTCCACGCAAGGAAGTTCCTGCGCTTGAGCCTTGTGAAATTTTTGAATATTATCTTTCGCTAAAAGAATAGCCTTTTTCAACTCTTCCGACACGATGGATTCCGCCTCCAAAATTTCTTCTTGTGAGACAATCAAGGAAGATAACGTTACCTTGTCGAATTTCTCCTCGTAAGCTTTGACGGCTTCGTCGCCTTTTGACTTGACATCATTCAACACTGTGCGTACCGTGTCGAAGAGGGTGGCATTGTCAAATGTCGGACGAGCCAATAATTGAGCCCATTCAGAGGAGGATGGATATTTGTATGTTTTCATAATCAGTTCGTATGTTATAGAATCATTTTTTCAATTGGAATGACCAAAATACCTTCTGCACCAAGAGCTTTCAGTTGACTGATGATGTCCCAGAATGTTTTCTCTGCAATCACAGAGTGAAGAGATGACCAACCCTCCTTAATCAATGGAGTGACAGTAGGAGCCTTCATACCAGGAAGGATTTTACAAACTTCCGAAATCTTTTCGTTTGGAATGTTTAGGATGATGTATTTCTTACCTTCTGCATTCTTATATGAGTCGAAACGGAACAAAAGTTCGTTGAGAATCTCTTTCTTCTCCTGATTCAAATTAGGGTTTCCGATTAGGATAGCTTCAGATTTCAAAACAACCTCTACCTCTTTCAGATTGTTGCTGACAAGAGTGCTACCAGAGCTGACGATGTCGAAGATGCAATCAGCCAAACCAATACCAGGGGCAATCTCAACCGAACCAGTGATCACATGTATCTCAGCTTTGATGTTGTTTTTATCCAAGAAGTCTTGGAGAATCTTAGGGTAGGAGGTGGCGATTTTCTTTCCGTTGAACCACTCTAATCCTTTGTAATCTTCAGCCTTAGGAATAGCTAAGGAAAGACGACATTTACTGAAGTCAAGACGTTTGATAAGGTCTGCCTTTTCTCCTCTTTCCACGTATTCGTTCTCACCAACAATGCCCACGTCGGCGATGCCGCTTGCCACTGCCTGCGGAATATCATCATCTCTTAAATATAAAATCTCAACAGGAAAATTGGATGATGGAACCAACAATGTTCTTTTACCCGAACTAATCTTGATGCTAGACTCTTCTAACATTGTCATTGTCTCTTCGAACAAACGACCTTTTGCTTGAACTGCAATACGTAACATACTATTTATTCTTTATTATTATTGTTATATTTTTCGTTAAAAATA
>JAFRNH010000078.1 GCA_017430235.1 Paludibacteraceae bacterium
ATTCCATCATAAACACCTTATTGTGTTCTTTTTTCTAATCAAACTAAAATATTCCCCCATTCATTCCTTAACCTCTTCATAAAACTCATCTAAAAACGACACCATAAACGCACTCCGCTTTTCGGCTATTCTTTTGGCGGTGTCAGTAAACATTAAATCTTTCAACAACAATAATTTATCATAAAAATGAGCAAGGGTCGTCTCTTTCGAATAAGAAGAGACATCGGACTTATTCACCTCTTCCTGGTTATAAAACTTCCTACCTCTCGAAGCCCCAAATTCTATTGTGCGGATGATGCCAATGGCACCAATGGCATCCAACCGATCTGCATCACAAACAATACGTGCATTTATATTTGTCAAATCCTTACTCTTACCCGAACTGAATGAGATATTTTCCATAATATAGAGAATGGTATCTTGCTGCTCTTTCGTATAATCAAGGGATTGCAACAAACGTATGATTTTCTCTTTCTGAAGTGGCAGATTCTCAAACAACTTCTTGTCTATGCAATCATGCAGATAACAGGCTGCGATAATGATGGACTCATCCCCTCCCTCCTTCTCAAGCAACAAACGTGCATTAGTCACCACACGCATGGCATGCAGATGATCATGTCCTGAATTATCCGCAGATAGTTCTTCACACACGAACTGAAATAATATTTTTTCTCTTTCTCTATTATCCATAAAGTACAAAAAGGGCATTCCAAAACAGGAACGCCCTCATAAATATCATCACTTTATCTTACTCAAAATCACGATAACGAATGATTGTCTGTTCACGATCTGGACCGACTGAAACAATCTTGATAGGTACACCAAGGTAATCCTCCAAGAAATCAAGATATGCGTTGAACTCTTCTGGGAATTCGTTTTCGCTCTTCATCTTTGTCATGTTCGTCTTCCATCCATCCATTGAAACATACACTGGTTCGATATGACCCTCTGTGATATCAAATGGGAACTCATCCGTTTCTACGCCATCGATCTTATAAGCAACACATGCCTTAATGGAATCAAATCCATCCAAGACATCACTCTTCATCATAATCAATTTTGTAACACCATTGATCATGACAGCATACTTCAAAGCCACTAAGTCGATCCATCCGCAACGGCGTTCACGACCTGTCACAGCGCCATACTCATGACCCAAGTCACGAATGGTCTTTCCAGTCTCATCGAACAACTCCGTAGGGAAAGGACCTGCACCTACACGTGTACAGTATGCTTTAAAGATACCAAAGACCTCTCCAATCTTACGAGGAGCCACACCTAAACCAGTACATGCACCTGCGCAGATTGTGTTAGATGAAGTAACAAATGGATATGATCCAAAGTCAACATCCAACATGGTACCCTGAGCGCCCTCTGCCAAGATGGTTTTACCATCAGCCAAAAGGTCGTTCAAAACATGTTCACTGTCGATAAAAGAATATTGTTTCAATTTTTCAACACCTTCCATCCACTCCTTTTCAATTGGAGCCAAGTCGTATTGAAAATCATAGTGACTAAGAATCTCCTTATGACGAGCGATTGCCTTGTTGTATTTCTCTTCGAAATCACACAACAAATCACCTACTCTAAGTCCGTTACGGCTAACTTTGTCAGTATAGGTAGGACCGATACCTTTTCCGGTCGTTCCGATTTTAGAAGAACCCTTTGCTGATTCATAAGCAGCATCCAAAAGACGATGTGTAGGTAATATCAAATGTGCCTTTTTAGAGATGTACAATCTTTCAGTCAAATCATGACCAGACTTTTCCAACTCCTCCACCTCTTTTTTAAACAAAGCTGGATCCAAGACAACACCATTACCAATCACATTAATCTTTCCCCCCTGAAAGATTCCTGAAGGAATAGAACGAAGCACATATTTCTGTCCTTCGAACTCCAATGTATGACCTGCATTAGGGCCTCCTTGAAAACGAGTTACAACGTCATAACCAGGTGTAAGGACATCTACGACCTTACCTTTACCTTCGTCACCCCATTGTAAACCCAATAAAACGTCTACTTTCATATTGAACTAAATTAAGGGGATCCTATGAGATCCCCCATTATACTAATTATTCAAAAGCACCCATACGAAGCATGCTAACTTCTTTCTCTGTCAAGAAGCGCCATTGGCCACGTTTTAGGTTTTTCTTTGTCAATCCAGCAAAGTATACACGATCCAAACGAATCACGCGATATCCGAAATGTTCAAAGATACGACGAACGATACGATTTCTACCTGAGTGGATCTCGATACCTACTTTTCTACCCTCTTCGTCATCCAAGATACTCAAATTGTCAGCTTTGATTTCGCCATCTTCCAATTCGATTCCTGCCAACATTTGGTTGAAATGTTCTTGCTCCAAAGGTTTATCCAACACAAGTTGGTAAATCTTCTTCTTGTTATATTTTGGATGAGTCAACTTAGCGGACAAATCACCATCGTTAGTCAACAACAACACACCTGTTGTGTTTCTATCCAAGCGACCTACTGGATAGATTCTTTCGCGACATGCGTTTTTAACCAAATCCATAACAGTTGTTTTTGCGTATGGATCATCGCTAGTTGTCACACAATCTTTAGGTTTGTTCAACAACAAATAAATTCTCTTATCTGGAGAAACCAATTGGTCATTGATCATCACCTTATCGCCACGCAAAATCTTGGCACCCAATTCTGAAACGACAGTACCATTAACAGATACTACGCCAGCTTGAATCAACTCGTCTGCTTCACGACGAGAGCAGATACCTGCATTCGCCAAGAATTTATTCAAACGAATCTCCTCATTTGGATCCTCCACTATTGATTTATACTCTATAGGACGAGTGATGTTTGGACGATTGAAGTTTCCTCCTCTATTAGGTTGATGACCGCGGTTGTTGTTTGATTTTCCACCGAAGTTAGGGCGTCTGCCACCACCTTGGTTGAAACCACCGCCACGGTTGTTGTTATAACCGCCACCACGATTGTTGTTGTAGCCACCTCCACGGTTGTTGTAGCCACCGCCGCGATTGTTGTTGTAGCCACCACGGTTGTTGCCATAGCCTCCACCGCGATTGTCATTGTAACCACCACGATTGTCGTAGCCACCACGGTTATTATAACCGCCACGATTGTCGTAACCACCACGGTTGTCATACTGACGAGAGTCAGGACGACTTTGATAGTTTTGATCGTAAGATGGTTGGTTATTGTTGTCATCGCCACCTTGAGCAGATGTCACATCATCAAAGTCAATCTCAAATTTAGAGGCGTTATTGAACTCGCCACCGAAATTTCTGTCATAACCACCATTGTTACCATAGCCACCGCCATTGTTATAACCACGACCACCGTAACCACCTCGATTGTTGTTGTAGCCACCACGATTGTACCCATCTTGGTTGTAGTCATTGTTTCTAGGACGGAATGAACGATTACCAGAGTAATCCCCATTCTGTGAAATTTTGTAGCTTCGCCTACGCGCTTACGAGGTCTGCGCTGAGCATCACCTGCAGGACGATTTAATTTGTTGTCTGCTGTAAAGTTTGGGTTAAAGCTTTTTCTTGTGGATTGAGTTTCCTCTCCACCTTCTGCATTGTAGTTCCTCCCGGAATCTTCTTGCCAGTCTTCATCAAAAGGTTTCATACTTTCAAAAAAATAATTAAACAATAAGATTTATTATAATATTCATTTGGGAGGGCTTAACAGACCTCCCTCTTTTCAAATTTTCTATTCAACTGAGTCTTCCATCATCTTTATCTGCTCCTTCAACATGTCTCTCTCTTTCTTCAACTTCAGAATTTTATTCTCCAACTCTTTTATCATGGAAGAGTTTTTCGAAGAAGAAGAGAAGAATCCTATGTTGTTCTCATAAGTAGCAATTTCACGATCGATCGTCTCATATTGACGCAACAACTTCTTTCTTTCTACAAAGAATAGTTTTTGTTGTCCCTTCTCTGTCATCTCCTGTAGATTAGACTTAAAGGCATCCATTCTTCTCGCTGCATGATCTAAATTCAACTTGTCAAATTTCTCATCAATTGCAGCCTTATATGCCTTATATAATTTATCTTTATCTTTAAAAGGAACATGACCCACTTCATTCCATTTCGCAATCAAAGCCTTCAATTCAGCATAAGATTTGTTTGAGTCCTCACCTATCTCCAACGCTTTAATCTGCTCAACCAAACTCTTTTTCTGCTTTAAATTCTCTTCTTGCTCAGACTTCAGACTCTTTGTCTCCAAATTTTTCTGTTGGAAGAAGTAATCACAAGCGGAAACGAATCTATTCCACACAACATCAGACTGCTTCTTAGGAACCGGACCGATTGTCTTCCAATCTTTCTGCAATTGAACCAATATATCAGACGTCTGTTTCCACTCTTTGCTATCTTTCAGTGCTTCCGCCTTCTCGCACAATTCTATTTTCTTGTTCAAATTGGTCACCAACTGTTCTTTCGCACTTTTGAAAAAGAGATTCTTCGCTTTGAAGAAGTTATCACATGCGGTTCTAAAACGCTCGTATATTGCCACATTCTCCTTCTTTGGTGCGAATCCAATCGTCTTCCACTCTTCCTGAACGGCAATAATCTCATCCGACTTGTCTTGCCACTCTTTATAAGTATTGAAAGAAGTCAAATCAATCGACTCCAATTTTTCACATAATGCTTTCTTCTTCTCTAGATTTTCTTGCTCTGCACTTCTCAACTGATCAAAATGATCGTGATGGCGCTTATTGACAACCGTAGATGCCTCTTTGAAACGAGTCCAAATTGACTCTCTGCTCTCACGAGAAACCGGACCAATCTCCCTCCACTCATCATGCAGCGATTGTAATTTACGGAATGCCACAAGAACATCCTTTTCTTCTGCCAATTTCTCTGCTTGCTCACACAAAGCAGTCTTCAACTCTAAATTCTTTCTGAAATCATAATCACGCAACTCGTTATTGATCTTTAGATCATCATAGAAGTTCTCTACATATAATTGATAGGTCTTCCATAACGAGTTCACCTCCGATGCTGGTACAGGACCAACCTCTTTCCATTCTTGCTGCAACTTCTTCAATTGAGGTAGTTTTACACCAAAATCCTCATCCGAATCCAACAAGTTCTTTATGTTTTCAAGTATCTGCTTCTTCTGTGCCAAACATTGCTGTTTCTCAGCCTCAGCACGAGCCAATTCAGAACTTCTTTTCTCTTTATATTTGGTAAGAATCTCACGCAACTCCTCCTCCAAAGGATTCACAGGTGCAGAAAAATCTTCTTTCTTACCACCTTCTTCAATGAATTTTTGGAAAAGCTCATCACTTTTTGCTTTCAACTTACGATAGAAATTATGCTTAATAGCATCCATATTTCCCTTGATCGAAGCATAAGTTTCTGGATTACTTGCCATCAACTCTTTTGCAGCCTCAACCAATTGTCCCTCCGTAAACTCACTATAGTTCACAGATGGCTCCTCTTCCACCTCGTCTACTTCTGATAAATCAGCTTGTATATCATCTTTCTTTTCTTCTATGTTTTCATCAAAAGCAGGTGTCTGAATAGTATTGTTTTCCCCACTTATCTCCTTATTATCCTGAGAATTCAACTGTTCTTGCATACTCTACAAATCTATAAGCATTAATATTCCTCATAAGGTTGTCATTCCGACAACGTTGGCAAATTTAATGAAAAACATTTACAAATAAGCCTTTGAACGACAAAAAAAATCTTTTTTTTTATAAATTCAATCTTCCGCCATATTATTTGTAATTTTGCCATCTAAATTTTTATGTAATTATGGATATTGCCCTATACATCATCAGCGGCATCTTACTCATCATCGGATTTGTCGGATGCATCGTTCCTGTGTTACCGGGAACTCCACTTGCGCTCATCGGACTTCTACTACTCCATTTTACAGAAGCCATCGACTTCACTACATCGCAATTTGTCACATATATTCTACTTACAATCGTTGCTCAAGTAACCGATTACATCTTTCCTATTTGGTTCACAAAAAAATTTGGTGGCAGCAAATGGGGCATGTGGGGAAGCACATTCGGACTAATCATTGGTCTGTTCTTCGGTCCATTGGGCATCATCTTAGGTCCTATCATCGGAGCATTCACCGGCGAACTATTATCAGGTAAAGAAAGCAATATAGCTATTAAATCCGCCATCGGTTCTTTTATCGGTTTTTTAACCAACACCGGACTAAAATTGATTGTCTGCGGATTCTTTATTTGGTCCTACATAAAACACTTATGGGGATAAGCCATTTTTGTAATCATTTCATATAATAAATGTACATTTCATAGCAATTTCAAACAATAATCAATAAATATAAACATGAACATGAAAGCAACTTATTCAAAAAGAAATTTCATTAAGTCATCTCTTTTGACGACAGTTTTATTGTTGTTCAGCTCATCACTATTTGCCAACTGGTCCATATCAGATAGTGGCGTATTGTCCATCTCAAGTGATGCTGATTTCACACTCAACAGTCAACAACAATACCCATGGACTGAAAGAAAAATTGAAATCTCCAAAGTCGTAATAGAAAATGGAGTCAAGACCATTGGCAAGAGAGCCTTTGCTCGTTTTGAAAATTTGGAAGCAGTTGTCATCCCTGCCTCTGTAACAAAGATAGACACTTCTGCATTCGCTGGTTGCATCAGTCTGACGAATGTTAAATTGCCTGCCAACCTGACAACAATTGGTAAAAGTGCATTCTTAGGATGCGAGAGCTTGAAAGCAATCACGATTCCTCAATCTGTCTCAAAAATTGAAAAAGGTGTTTTCGCTTTATGCATAAGCCTCAACAACATCAAATTGCCAAACTCGCTTCAATCGATTGATTCTGCCGCTTTTTCAGGATGCAAAAGTTTGAAAAGCATCATCCTTCCCAACTCCATAAAAAGTATTGGTAAGGCTGCTTTTGCTGATTGTAGTGAACTTAATACCATTAAACTACCTACTTCAATCTCTCAGATAGACTCACTCACATTCTCATTCTGCAGTGCACTTTCGTCTATCAAACTTTCTGCTTCTCTTACGACAATTCAGACGAAAGCATTCGTCGGATGTGAAAGTCTAAAGACAATCAGCATCCCAGCTTCCGTCAAAAAGATTGGTGCCTACGCGTTCCAAGATTGCAGCAAACTGACATCTGTGAACATTCCTGATATCATCACTGAGATTGATTCTTTCGTATTCAGCGGATGCGACAACTTATCAACCATAAAATTACCTGCTACCGTAACAAAGATTGGAGCAAATGCCTTCAACGGATGTAGCAACTTAAAAGAGTTTACTATTCCAGGGAAAGTCACTTCCATCGGCGCTTTCGCATTTAGCAACTGTAGCAAATTGACTACGATCGAAATTCCTGAATCAGTCACTTCCATTGGTGCTTTTGCTTTTCAAATGTGCAAAAGTTTAAAATCTCTCAAGTTATCTAAGAATGCCGCTATTAATCCAAATACATTCTTCAGCTGTAATCGCTTGAACAACGTAAAATTTGGTGATGTTAGTTGCACATTGATATCTGAAGAGGCTCAAGGTTCCGCACACGTCAAGGAGATAAAAACAGGCGATGCTACTTCTATCGTTATCTCTGTCATTGAATATGACGGATATAAATTCGACAAATGGGATGATGGAGACACAAATATGACAAGAGAATTGCCATTCACCTCAGACATTGTAAAAGCTGCCAGCTTCAAACAAGCCGAAGCTCCTGCACAAGAAGGTGTCTTGACTGAATAACGAATACGTATAACTACAAAGAAATCCCCATGTGAAGCTGTTCGCATGGGGATTTTTATTGGGTATTCCCAGTTCTCTTCCTGAGAAGTCAAAAGAAGCACCGTGTGATTATTTCACCACTTTGATACTCATCTTAATATCATTTTCTGGGCGATCTCCAGGTCTTGTTTTAACAGCAGCAATGGCATCAATCACTTCCAAACCTTCAATCACCTCGCCAAAAACTGTATAATCATTGTCCAAGAATGGAGTACCACCGATTGTCTTATAAACCTCTTTCATCTCATCAGGCATTTTAAAGTCAGAAGTCTTCGACTCAAATTCTTTTTCCATTTGTGCGATGATTTCGTCATTCAATTTTCTCAATCCTTCCTGATCTTTTGCAACACTCAACTTTTGAATCTCTGCACTTTTTTCTCTTGCAATCTCATAAAAACGTTTTTCCTTTGCTTTATTCAAAAGGACCTTCTCCATTTGTTGAATCTCTGCATCATTCATCTTCTTGCCTTGAACAATGTAAAATTGACATCCGGAAGAACGTTTCTCTGGATTCACTTGATCACCTTGACGAGCGGCTGCCAAAGCGCCTTTTTTATGATAATATTTAGGATAAACGAACTCTGCAGGAATAGTGTATCCTACGTCACCAGCACCCAATTGTTTAGAAGCAGGCGCATTCTTAGAATCCGGATCTCCACCTTGAATCATAAAATCTTTTATGACACGGTGAAACAACAAACTATCGTAGAATCCCTGATTCACCAACTTTAAAAAATTATCACGATGCTGAGGAGTATCATCATACAACAATATCTTCATCGTTCCAAACTCTGTTTTCAATTCCACCACAACACCTTTCTGCTGTGCTTTGTCTGCTGCATTCACTGACATAACTGCTAATATTAAAGTTAATGTGACTATTAAAATTTTCTTCATACTACTTTCAACTTTTTGATTTATTTTTCCGCAAAAATATACATTCTTTTCTAAACCCACACCAAATTCGCATAGGGAAAACAACGCGATAGCCCCACCTTTCCCGTTTTTTTTTATTAAAAAATGATTATTTTCACGAATATGTTTTTCGTTACGATTTTTTTTGTAAATTTGCACCGCCATTTGCATAAGGTTACCAAACAAAGAAATTAAGTTAGAAATTAAATTTTTTAAAATAATGAAAAAGGATATTCAACCAGAGAATTATCGTCCAGTTGCATTCAAGGACTTGTCCAACGGCGATATGTTTATTTCACGTTCAACAGTGAACACAAAAGACACCATCGAAATTGATGGAGAGACTTTGCCACTTGTAAAACTTGAAATTTCAAGTTCATCTCACCCTTTCTTCACAGGAAAGTCTAAGATGGTTGACACAGCAGGTCGTGTTGATAAGTTCATGAGCCGCTACGGAAACAGAAAGAAATAAGCATTTCTCTGATTTCAGCAACAAGGCATCCACAATGGATGCCTTTTTTATTGTTAAAAATCATCTGAATCTCAATTAAATGTAATATCTTTGCATAACTATTCCTAAGTAGAATTTTTGACCAACCACAAACAAATGAAAATAATAATTTTCGGTAACAAATGCAACGTAGAAGTGGCTCATTACACCAATGAAGTGATGAACATTCTGCGAAACCGTGGAGTCGAGATCATGCTCGAACGTGACTTCTGCCAATTTTTAGTGGAAAAAGGCGTAGACCTATCTTTCGAACACACAATCATCGACAGCGACAACTTCTCGGCAGACATGGCTTTTAGCATTGGCGGAGACGGAACATTCATTAGGACATCTGCCAAAATTGGAAGAAAAGACATTCCAATCGTGGGTATCAATGCTGGCAGATTGGGTTTCTTGGCTGATGTGCCTGGTGACGATCTGGTACAATCTGTCAACAACATTATCGACGGTCACTACCATATTGAAGACCATGCTCTGCTCAGACTTCATACAGAGGAACGTTTATATACCGACTTTAATTATGCCATCAATGAAATTGCCATTCTAAAAAGAGACTCTTCTTCCATGATTACAATTCATGCATGGGCGAATGGCACATTCATCAACTCATATCAAGCGGATGGATTACTTATTGCGACAGCTACTGGTTCCACAGCCTACTCAATGAGTGTGGGAGGTCCTATCGTGGTTCCTCAAGCCTCTAATTTTATCATCACGCCCGTTGCATCTCATAGTCTGAATGTGCGTCCTATCATCATACCAGACTCATGGGAAATTGATTTGAAAGTGGAAAGTCGCAACAAACAGTTCCTCATCGCACTCGATGGAAGAAACAACGTATTCAACGAACAAACACCTCTTAAAATTAAAAAAGCCAGTTTCACCACAAAAATCATCCGACGTGAGAATCATGACTTTTTCAACACACTTCGTGAAAAACTCATGTGGGGAACGGGTACTAGAAAATAATTTATGGACAAGAAATCTTTACGCATCGTTTATATGGGTACTCCCGACTTTGCCGTGGAGCCCTTGAAAAAATTGGTCGAAGGTGGATACAATGTTGTGGGATGCATCACCATGCCCGACAAAGAAGCTGGCCGTGGTCATCACATTCAATACTCGCCTGTCAAAGAGTATGCCCTATCTCAAAACATACCACTGCTTCAACCTGTACGACTTAAAGACGAACAATTCCTGGCCGACTTAAAAGCATGGAATGCGGATCTTCAGATTGTCGTTGCATTCCGCATGTTACCCGAAGTTGTATGGAACATGCCTCGATTGGGCACATTCAACCTCCATGCCTCACTGCTCCCTCAATACAGAGGAGCGGCTCCCATCAACTGGGCGGTCATCAATGGTGAAAAAGAGACGGGTGTTACCACCTTCTTCCTGACTCATGAAATCGACACAGGAAAAATCATTCTCCAAAGAAGAATTCCAATTGGAGACAATGAATGTGTGGGTGACATTCACGACAAACTCATGGTGCTCGGTGCCGATCTTGTGACAGAAACCGTAGATTTGATACTAAACGACAAAGCAGACGCACAAGAGCAAAAGTGCTTCTACACCAACGAAAGTGAACTCAAACCCGCGCCTAAAATTTTCAAGGAGACTTGTAAAATAGATTGGAATCAAGACGTTCATTATCTTCATAATTTTGTCAGAGGCTTGTCACCCTACCCTGCCGCATGGTGTGAACTGACAGATCCACAGGGCACAACGATCTCCGTCAAAATATTCGAAACTGAGATAATAGAAGCTAATCATAACCAACCTATCGGGTCTTTCAAATTTGACAAGAAATTCATTGACATCGCCGTTCAAAACGGATATATACGAATCAGATCGCTTCAGATACCAGGGAAAAAGAGACTTTCCACTGAAGAGTTTTTAAGAGGATACAAAATTTCAGATTTATATAAATTCAACTAATTATGACATTACGACACATTTCAAGGAGATTAGTTATCTCATTTGTAACACTCCTATCTTTATTGGGATCGACTTTTACGTCGTATGCTGACAGCACTCCAAATGAGGGCAGCACTATTATTTATGATGTTTACGTTTCCGGTTATGCCATCACTGACAAGAACAAGGATTCGATTAAGTTCCCCGGCATTGAAGGCCGCGTCTATTATGAAGCAGAATCTCACACGCTTGTTTTCGACAATGCTTTTTTAACAGGTCATGACAGTATCGGTGCCTTTGTTTTTAGCAAAATAGATGATTTAACCATCAAGCTAATCGGTTCGAATTCTGTCGTAGACAAAGGTAACCTTACATCCTTCGTACATTCAGAGAACAAGGTCACAATAGTTGGTGATACGCTAAACATCTTATTAGACAACGACACGAACTATGGTCTCTATATCTCACAACTCTCCATCAAGGATGCAACCATCACAGAAGAATTAACATCAACCCAAAACTCCGTTGGTTTTCTGAGCGATTCACTCTCTATATCGAACGCAAGAATCGTAACCACAGTCAACGGTAAAGGTCAAGCAGCTATTGCCAATGCTTCGAAAATAGATATTGAGGACACTAAAATGATGGTCAACATCGATTCTACCGCTTTTGGTTATGGTTTTCTATGCTCTGGTAATGTCTCCTTATCCAACTCTACCATTTTAGGATCCATAGTCGGAAAAGACACCACTTCCAGACAACTTCAAACGCTATTTATCCAAGCGGAAGGACTTGTGCTTAACAATTCCGAGGTTAATTTTCAAACCATATCAAAAAGCAGCTGCGGATATTTAGGAAGCAACTTATTGCTCAACAAGAGCGTATGGGACATGAGCACACCAGAAACATACAACATGACGGCAATCGATGTGGCAGAGATCGCACTCATCACTAATGACAGTAAAGTGGAGATCGACATTCGTTCCAACAACAACTGCTACGCCTTGCAAACTACACTTCTGAGATGTGAAGGTTCTGACATCCATTGTGTCCTTAATGGTAAACAATGTATGCCAATTTATGCTGAACGAACAGAGTTGAACAACGCTTTGTTTCATGCAGAAGTTGTAGCCCACGAGATGGCAACTGGAATCCAATCAGATGTTTTGCAGATATCTAATTCTACAATTATAGAAAATCTTAGTACAGATAAAGAAAAAGAAGAGTCCTCCTACGATGTCATTGCCAACATCTTCAACACACTCTCTTCTTCTCAAAACTCGATTGAATTGAACCTAAAAGGAAACAAATGTGTCGGACTTACAGGAGAATCCGCCAACTTCAAAAATGATTCAATCATCATTTCCGGAAATTCAGCAAGCGATTTCATGGGAATTTCAATCAACAACAACAGTTATAATGCATGTGACATTCAAGCCAATATTATTGCGAACAAGAATGTCTACGTAAGTGTTTCCGACACATTGATTTCAACAAATAACAATTACCGATTTGACGGAATCATCGGAAAAAACAACTCAATAGCGCTTAAATCTGGATATCTAAGCATGAACAACGACCACTATTTTGCATCAATCGACAGTACGACCATGGCAAAGAGTATAGAAGCCTCCGTACTGGGAATAGCAAAATCTGAAATCAATCAAAATTTGAGTTCAACCAAAAACGCAATAGGTTTTAATTGCGACTCATTACAAATTGACAATTGTTCCATCTCTCAAAAAATAAACAGTGGTCAGCAAGGCATTGGAATCAGTGCGAAAAAACTAAACGTAAAAGAGAGTTCTTTTACTCATACGTCCGAAACTCTCAAAAACAATTACGGAATATACGCATCCAAAGGCTACCTCGACAATTCAAAATTTAACATCCTTGTCGACGGAGCATCAGCAGCCCTTGTTTCTGACCATCTTACAATCAACAAATGTGAGGCAGAACTTTATGGTTCTATTTCCGCCATTGCCAATTGTATACCTGAGTTCACAGGCTATAACAAACTGAATGTTTTAGTCAACATGGAAAATGCTCCTGAAAGTGCCACTCCATGGGATTCTACTATCAACATTACAAACTTCATGTATGTGAAAATTTCAGATGGCGACGTCAACGACCTTCAAGACACACCTTCTGACAACTTCTATTACACAATAGGTAATACGATTTATTCAAACAGTGGCGACATTCAAGTCTACTCCATCAACGGTTTGTTCATCGGAGAAGGTGAAAGAGTCACGGTACCTTGTACGGGTGTATATGTGATAAAACAAGGTTTGAAAGTCACAAAGGCACTTATAAAATAGAACAAGAATTATCAATCAATAACGAAGGGGCGAAATATTTCGCCCCTTTATTGTTTCTCCCCTATTCGTTAGATGAATAAGTAACTATTTGATTCCACGCTCCTTACAAATAAGATCGTATGCTTTCGTAATCGTATCAAATTTCTCATTGGCAGAACGGATGTCTTTCTCCGACACTTTTCCTCTTAAACGATCAGGATGATATTTTAACGCTAATTTGCGATATGCCGATTTGATTTCATTTTCTGATGCCGACACCAACAAGCCCAATGTGTTGTATGCCTGAACACTTGCATATCCTTGTGTCTTCTTATAATCAAAATCCTTGTTGAATGAACTTTCAAAGTTCTGCTGAGACCTATCCTTCCTATTCTTCTCTTTTTTTTCTTTTCTCGACTTCTCTCTTGCTCGAACATTCTCCTCAGTATCAGGAACATTAAAATTGTACAAGAAATAATCCTCCAACTTGGAAACCCACGTTTTATCCTTTATCAGTAAAACCAAGATACGATGCAACACATCCAGCTCTTCAACTTGTATACCATCGCAGGAATAGGCCACCTGAAAAAGAACACAAGCCAACTCATTGATCGCCTTCTCATTCGGTTTCGTCTTATGAATGGCAGTTACCAACTCTTTATAGCGAGGGTTTGTCGGGTTTAACAATTGTTGATCATACTCAAAACTACACGATTGACCTAAAACCACATCCAACTGAGGATGTTCCTTGAAATAACGATAGACACATTCTCGTTCTTTCTGTTGTACATCATCATCCGAACGTGTTACAATAACAAACAATTGAACAATGCTTTCAACTGCCTTCCGATGTATATAAAGATACTTTCTATTCCCCAATGGATCATAATCAGGGAAAAACAATACTTCTGATTTCTTCTCCTCACCTTTTATCAAATAATAAATGAGGAATCCACCCCCCACAAGAAAGGCTATCGGAAGAGCAATAATGATAATTGCACTAAAGATCTCACGTGCATATTCTGGATTCTGGAAATAAAATATATATAAAACAGATGCAATTATAGCAATTACAGTCAACTTTATCTTTTGAACGCCAGTCATATAATTATAGTTCTATTAGTCACATTAAAAAGTAAGTTTCAAAACTCACTCTAAATAATTCACGAAGATATTATTTATTGCGCATTATTAGGCAAACTTGCATCTTTTTTTACTGTTGAAAATTACATTTGCAACGCAATTGCAAAAACGATTTCCTACTTTCGCCACATAAATCAAAAAAGAAGACAATGAGAAACAATGTTTGGAATATTTTCGCTCCAATATATGAGAGCGCAATGAAGTCGCAGCAGAACATCTACGATTACATGTATAATCAGATTTCACAAGCTGTGGTTGGAAAGAAAGTCCTTGAATTGGCAACAGGTCCTGGCATGATTGCGAAACACATAGCCAATAGTGCCGAGAGTGTCATCGCTACAGATTTTGCAGAGAAAATGATTGAAACGGCGAAGAAGGGAGACGTTCCCGCCAATGTGATTTTCGAAGTAGCTGATGCCACCAATTTGCCTTACGAAAGCGACTCATTCGATGTAGTAATCATAGCAAGTGCCCTTCATATCATGCCTGCACCTGAAGTTGCATTGAAAGAGATAAACCGTGTACTAAAATCAGATGGGATTCTAATCGCACCTAACTTCATCTTTAGTGGCAAGAAAAACCTGTGGCAACGAATCCTTAGTCTTGTAGGCATAAAGTTCGCCCACGAATGGACTGCGGACCAGTATGCATCTTTTCTTAGTAATCATGGATGGAACATTACAATGTCTGAGATAATTAAGGGTAGAATAGATCTAATGTATGTAGAATGTAACAGACAAAATTAAAACTTTCTTCTCCTCATTACCATGAATAGCCATATAGCAAGAAAAAGTCCCAATATATGGCTATTCTTTCAAATCTTCATGTACCATAACTTTGCACCCCGTAATTAATAGCAAAGATTTGAAAAGGAGGACAAGAAAAATGAACAAACGCTTCATATCTATATTGATAACAGCCACATTAGTTGTGGCACAATCACACGCAGAGAAGAAAGACACGGTAGCCTTGGTACCAGACGTTGAGTTAGAAGAGGTCACAGTCGAATGGCACAACGAAGTGCGAGAGATGCGAGAAGCAACCATGCCGATCTCTGTTATTTCTGTCAAACAATTAGAAGGTACCACCACCAACATCAACGATGCCTTATCCCGCACAACAGGTATAACCGTACGCAACACGGGAGGTGTAGGTAGTGCCTCCAGAATTTCAGTACGCGGACTTGAAGGTAAACGAATGGGTATCTACATCGACGAAGCCGCCATCGGTCAACTCAGCGACTATATGTCACTAAACGATGTACCTACCGATATGATTGAACGCATCGAAGTGTACAAAGGTATCGTTCCCTACCGTTTTGGCGGATCTGCATTG
>JAFRNH010000011.1 GCA_017430235.1 Paludibacteraceae bacterium
CGTCCTGGCATTGATCCTATGTATGTACGGCGATGACCACGAATCTCAGCCTCATCATGCAATCCACCCAAGGAGACACGAACATACTTACGATTCAATGCCTCGGCAATGGATTTTCCTAAAGAAGTTTTACCAACTCCTGGAGGTCCTACCAAACAGATAATAGGAGATTTCAAATCGTTTTTCAATTTCAAAACAGCCAAATGCTCAATGATACGATCCTTCACCTTCTCCATACCAAAATGGTCTCTATCAAGAATCTTCTTTACATTACGTAAATTCAAGCTATCCTTAGTGTATTCACCCCAAGGCAAACTAACTATCGTTTCCAAATAGGCCAACTGAACTGAGTAGTCAGGAGCATGCTGAGACATACGATCCAACTTGGACAATTCGCTTTCGAAGGTTTCCTTCACCTCCTTCGTCCACTTCTTATTCTCAGCTTTTTGTCTTAGCTCTTCAACAAACTTCGATTGAGAGTCACCCAACTCATCCTGAATAGCCTTAATCTGTTGTTGTAAGAAATACTCTTTCTGTTGTTGATCAATTCCTTCATGCGTTTTATTTTGGATAGACTGCTTGATTTCAATCATCTGCAATTCTTTGTTCAACATACCCAAGAGCATATATCCCTTCTCCTCCACATCGGAGCACTCAAGCAATGATTGTTTTTCTGCAACTGAGAGACCTAAATTTGCGGAGGCAAAATTCAACAAAGAAATAGGATTCTCTATGTTTTTGATGGCGAACATTGCTTCAGGAGGCATGTTTCCTGATCCTTTTATAATTTTAGATGATGTATCCTTGATTGCTTCAAACAAAGCGTCCATCTCTTTCTTTTTAGACTTTTGAGGAAGCACATCACCAAGAGAAGATACCTTTCCACGATAAAAAGGACGTACAGAATCAATACGTTCCAGCTGCACTCTATGTTTACCCTGCAAAATAGCAGTGGTACTACCATCAGGCAATTCCAATATCTTAATTACCGTAGCAACACAACCAACGAGGAAAAGATCCTCCATGATAGGTTCTTCCACCTTGGCATCCTTTTGAGTAAAGACTGCTACCAAGCTTTTATTTTTATATGCATTTTTAACCGCTAGCAGAGACTTTTTTCTACCCATTGAAATAGGAAGAACCACGTCAGGGAACAACACAACATTGCGAAGCGGCAAAATTGGAATATTCTCTGTTTCTGACTCCTGCAGTTCGAAATGATCCTCTCCGTCTGAAATCACAGGTATAATTTCTGCGCCCTCTGATTCATCATCTGTGTCTAATAATGTAGGTCCAAATAACATATTTTTACTTTAAATACGACAATTTGTCAGTTTACAAATCAATACTTTTTACTCTCTATCAAAAAACGAATATAGATAAGTTTATATATTCCAACCACTTATAACAACAGACTATATTCATCTATTTTATTAGTTCAATAGTTGTGCCAAAAGAAAAATTCTGACATAATTGCAGAGTCAACACAAATTCAGCAATTGTATGAAAAGGAAGAGAGGAGCACGTCTTGCATGCTCCTCCCTTCCAACTATTTGTATATCAGAATTATTGTCTAATCAAAGTAAAGTGTCCAGAGAATTGTGTATCGATTTCTTCTATATCGATCACATACCAATAGTCGGTAGAAGGCATTGGAGCACCTTTATATGTACCATCCCATCCATCAGAATCACCACCAAGATACTCGGCCATCAATTTACCAAATCGGTCAAAAATCTGAACCTTAGATTCTGGATAGACATCTCTAAGAACCTCGACTACCCAATTATCATTCACGCCATCACCATTTGGTGTGAAGAATTCAGGTATAATCACTGGAGGAGCAATCACCTCAAATGGGAAGGATGTCTGACATCCATTCTCATCTCTCACATAAGCAACGTGCTTAGAGAAGGTTAGATTGTAAACAACATTATCTGTAGCCTTAGAGCTTTCCACGTCAATCCAATAATAGAAGACTCCGGTACCCTTACCTGCTTCCATTGTGATTTCACGATCTCTGATTCCAATCGAATCAACAGAAGTGATAACTGGTAATGAAGTCACCTTCAATTCATACGAATCAGAAGCCTTACATGTACCACGTGTCATCTCTACATTATAGGTGGTTGTCTCCGTTGGACGTACCAATGCAGTAGCACTTGAACTGACGAATTCATCATTTGCTTTCCACTCATAAGTAGCAGCATCATAACTTGAAGCATCAACCTTACCTTGATCACCTTCACAGATAACCACTGAACCTGTTAACGTTCCAACTAAGGCCTCATCAACTTTTACAGGAACATTATATGTTTTCGATTCATCACAAGTCTTGTTATAAGCTGTAACCACATAGGTGTATGTGCCTTGATGATTTAAGCCTCCCGGATAGGTTGGTACAGCAACAATTGTATCTGTATCTGCACCTGACAAGATTGTTTCGGATGGACTCCATGACACTGTAGTTCCATCAGGGGAGACATCAGAAACGCCCAACTTGATAGTGTCGCCTTCACATATAGTAGATACAGGAGGCAATGTCAAACTGATGGCTTGAATAACAGTAACTTCCTCAACCAACGGACCAACTGCCTGATCATCATACGTAAACTCAACCGTATACGATGCAGAGTCTTCTGGACTCACCTCGATTTCTATCAAATCACCATTCTTCTTGAATAGATTCTGTGAGATATACTCCTTACTACCTTTCGTATAACGAAGAACAGTCAAACTTGGACGAATTCCTTGGTTTTCTTTGCGGAAGGCACCCGTACCTGTCGTATCGATAGTCAAGATAGCAGAAGAACCCAAACAGATGGTATCTTTCAAATTGGTCTTCAACTGAAGATCAGCCTCCACCCAGATAGTTGCTGTTGTACTTGTAGGACAATAGTTGTCATCATCCAAAGTGATTTCATACGTATGATCAGAAACAACACCTGTCTCTGTATACTTGCTTGAGCTACCAGACTGTTTGCTTACACCATTCTCTTTCCAGTCGATATCACTCAACTGAACACCCAAAGTGGTTTCAGGAACTTCAATCATCAATTGGATTGTCTGATCCTCATTCTTCTTCACAATGAATGGTTCAGTAAAATCAGTCACTTTAATGTAACGTTGTACATCCAAGTATTTAGAATCACCCTTACGAGTACATCCACGATTGGTCACCTCATAAGAGTATTGACCATCATCTTCACTCTCCAAAACGCTACTCTTAGAATATGTCTTAGCGTTAGCACCCGTGATTGGATTAGTATTCAAATACCACTGGATGGTTGGGTTCTCATCACATGTGATTGTCAAGTTCGTACTAAATGATTCACCTTCACACAATGTGTCTCTGCTGATTTCAGGAACAACTGTCAATGGAATTGTACGAACAATCACTTTTGCCTTTGCATCACACTTATTGATGAAGCGTACTTCATAAGTCTTTACCGAAGATGCATCAGTTGCAGGAATAGTCAACGAAGGACCTTTCTCCAACATAGTAGATGAACCTTCTTCAAACCATTGATATGAGAATGTATTATCAGTGATTTCATAATCAACACTGATGGTCAATTCGCCACCACAAGAGTAGAACTCACGTTCTGTATCATTTTGGAAAGATGATGGTTCCCATGTATTATCAGTCTCTGTCAAAGTCATTGTACCACGAACTGGACCGTCGCCCACTTTTACAGTATGTACTTCAGAAGTCTTAACACATGTACCAGCTGTTGCAGTAACAGTATAGTTATATATCTTATCTGCTTCAGACGCATACGTCATTGGGTAATTGTTTGTCCATGACATCCAAGGAGCAGAACCTCCTCGATCATCCTTCCATTGATAAGTAGTTTGATTCTCATCATGCGTAGAAGAAGATATATGGGCTACCAATTCTACATCACCGCCAGGACATACCGTTGTTTCCCCTTCAATCCATACGCTGTCTAACTTATCGATGACAACAGAAATTGAAGATTCGTCGCTGACACATTGTGCATCATCAACAATGTAGTCTGGTCTTGTATATGTAACAGGATAAGCCACTGTAAATGCGTATATACCAGTACTTTCCACAATATTTGAACCTTCCTTATAGGTGGCAGATGTAGTACCCACCTCAGACGCATTACTAATATCAAACCAATTGTCCAAATCAACGCTTCCTTCACACTGAGCAGGAACACTCTTAGGAACAATCACTGGTTTAGGTAACACAATTACATTGATAACAGAAGGAGCACTTTCTGCACCCGTTGTATTATCTTTTTGCGTTACATAATATTGAGTTGTTGTCTTAGCATTATTAACAGCAACAGCAGAGGTTATACCTGTTGAGAACGTTGTCTGACTTACAGTGTTTTTAGGAGTTGGATTGTTAGAAGTACTAGGATCTTCTGTTCCGTACCACAACAAACTGTATTCAGACTCTGTTTTGCCAGAGCCCTCCAAGATAGAGACACTTGCCTCCAAGTCAGGTACTGCACTACCCTCACAGACGTAGACGTCTTTTACTTCAGGAGATAATGCATCACTAATCTTCACTGTAATCTTCACTGTGTCACTCGGACAACTTACAGGATTACTATTATCAACACGATATACATAGTAGTACAACTCCTTAGATCCTCCACCCAATGAAGCTGTATTATATACAGGAGTTGGAATAGCGTTTGTATAGCCACTTGCCACTACAACGTTTGCATTTTCAGTCACACTAGAATAGAAGTAGGTATAACCAGACTCTTCCACCCAAGGTTTCTTTGCTTCAGTGATAGCAGGGAATGTTTGACCGTCTGCAGCATCAGCTTTGATATACTGAATGGTCTGTGGCGAAGGAGCCTCAGTTTCAGAAACAGTCACTGTAACTGTGAATGGATCACTAACACAATTCAATGTGGTAGTTGTATAAGTGGAACGAACATCATAAGTCTTAGAGCCAACAGCAGCAGTACTTGGAGTTGGAGCAGAGGTAGAAGATGTACCATCATATTCCCACAAGAATCCGTTTGACACCCAATATGGATTAACGTCTGTTGTAGCAACAGCTGTCAATTGAGCTGCATTGTCATTCAAACAGTAATTAATTGGTGTTGGAGCAGTAGGAGCAAGCACACCATAAGTAGTAACATCCACATGTTGCAAAGAACTAATGTTGTTATGATCAGCATCATCCCATTGCGCAACGTAGTAAGATACCACACCTACATTAGCAGTTGAGATGGTTGGTGCTGCTGACAATGGGTTAGCTGGATAATCTGCTTCAGAAGCGAACCATACCAAAGAGTATGTTTTAGTATCTGTAGCACCACCAGTTGTAGTCGTTGCAAAATTCGTAATAGCATCCGGTGTGTCATTCAAGCAGTAGGAAACAGGAGTAACATCAGGAGCAGGAGCACCTAATATCTTCACCTCTACTGTAGAAAGCTTGCTTGGGCAAGAGACTGCAGCAGAGTATGCTATTTGTTGATATACAAAATAGTAATGTGTTTCATCTTTCGAGTCATTCACATCATCTGCCTTAGGATTTGCTGGCGTATCAGTAGCACCATTGGTATCTGAAGGAGGTGTTGAGAAATCCACCTGACCAATCCATTTGACAGTTGCATTAGCAGCAGCCTTACCAGCCACACCAGCTAACAATTTATCCGTTGAGAAGACACCATTCGTAGCTTTTCCGTCTGACTTTAAGTATTGTACAGTATAATCACCCAAAGCATCAGGCGTTTTGTAGAAATCTGAGACAATGCTCTCAGACTCACTCTCACAATAGCCATCCTTTTTAGAAGTAACGGAATAAGTACCTACAGCCTCCGACTCAGTTATGAAAATGACTGACTTACCCTCTGTTCCGTTGTTCCATGTAGAAACAGCGTCAGAAGGTTCTGTTAAGACAGTAAGCGTAGTCTTGTCACATTCGTTATTCTTAGTCAAATTCAATTGTTTAACCAAAGGCTTAACAATAAATTCATATTCAGTTGGATTGCTTGTACAACCATCCAAACTCAATGTATAATAGTAAGTATAAGGAGTGGTCTTGCCCGCCAACAAAGAGAGGTCGGTTTCTGCCGCACTTGAAGCAGAAGGCGTTGACGAAGTATACCAATCAACATCATAACCTTTGGTACTTTGTGGCAAAGAAGGAGCAGTAGTAGCATCAGCAGAAGTTGAGATAGCACCATTTATATATTCACAGAATGGATCTATCTGAGCCAAAATCTCACTAGGCACCTCTTTGACAGTGAATGTGAAGGCATAGAACTTACTAACGCACTTAGTCACCTTGTCCGTAAGTGTGAAATAAGAGACATAAGGAGTAGTACTAGCTGCAGCAGTTGCCACATCAGGTTCTGTACCCTTTACAGGAGTAACCGTATCAGTGTACCATGTGATATCATAAGCAGAAGGAATAGCAGCCAAAGCCGTATTCAACATGGATGCTCTGCTTGGATCATTCTCGCAGAATGGGTCTAAGGTGATATCTTCAGTCTCTGGATTTGGATGTGCATAAACGATAATCGTATCAGTTACATCACACTTATTCGTTGACACTTCGTAATTATCATGTGCACGAACAATGTATTCAGTTCCAGTTGCAGAAGCATCGCTCCAGTTAACTGTCAAACTCTTGGCAGTTGTTCCAGCTTGAGACATACCTGAAATTGGAGAGCCATCTTTATACCATGAGATGGTAAAATCTGTGTATGTGTCTCCATTTTTGTCTTTAGAAGTAACATCATTGGTCGTCAATTCCGTAACATCCGAAGGACACAGGTTGACAACCTTCTTTCCTGTCTCTTTTCCATTAGAGGCACTTATAAGAGGTTTTTTAGCCTCCACACAAGTTGGACAATCAATGTAACATGGGATGGCATCAGAGATGGCATAACTTGCACATGGATCATCACCATTAAAATCACTCTCTGCCGTATTCTCCATTGTATGTCTTCCTCCTGCAATCACACGGAAGTATACAACATCTCCATCATCAACAGTTGCGAACACAGGACATGCAGAAACGTCTTTTTGTAAATCCTGCGTCAATCCGCCATAATTCACCCACGACTTTTTATCTTCAGGTGTTTTGCTAAATTGATACTGATAGAACGTATTTGCCTCTCCACCAAAATATTGTGTCAACAATTCTGTTGGTTTAGCAAACACATTTAATTTTTCACCCGTACATGTGACTGTATCTACATCAAATGTTGGCAAATCATAATATGCTTTTATAGATGGTGCAGCACATGCTTTAATGACAATATCATCAAGAACCAAGTCGTTACCATTTTGGTCTGTATTCAAATTATTAATAATCTGCAAAATCACACCATCACTCTTCTCCAAGTATATTTGCAAATCTTTAACATGTTCCCAGTGTCCAGAACCACCATACTTTGCAGATGTCGCAGTAACACTTGTTTGCACCACATTCGAAGGATTATCCTTTTCTGTTAATCTTATGGTAATGTCGATTGGATTGTAGTCTCCATTAGCCGACTCAGTAAACACCGAATATGAACAGTCGAAGAACAATTGTCTGTTCTCACAAAGATTAGTAATCTCCCTTCTGTATATATCCTGATCTTTAGTATTCTCTTTACAGTTTACAAATAAAGCACAACCTTCCAACTTGCCAGAATTATCATATGCAACTGTATTATTTTTTACTCCGTGCAAATCACCGGCCCACTCGAGTTTCGCACCTGCATATCCTCCAGGTACCGTACCATATCCATTAATAACACCTGCTACTGTATATCCGCCATCCGCAATAGGTCCCGTGGATGAAACTGCGCCAGTCTGAGAATCTTTAAGATTATATGTACATCCAAGTGGAGCCTCATCTAGTTTGTAACGGAATGCGTCATCTGTCTTCTTTGTCACCTGAACTGGATTTGTAATATCAGAATAATCCCAAACTTTATAGGTATGACCTGTAGCATCAGACAAATCGAACTCACCGAAATCATCTTTAAAGATAATCTTTCTTGAAGCTGCTGCTCCATTAATCTCACAACACTTGTCGTTCTTGACTGTTAGTTTGTTAGATCCTATCGTTTTGCCTTGAACAATCACGTCAACTCTAAATTCTGCAGAACTTTTGCTGTTTGGCGTGTCATACACATAAGAACTAGATGTGGCACCATTTATCTTAGTTCCATCTTTATACCATTGATATTGTGCGCCTATGTATTCTCTCTTCAACGCCAATGTCACTTGTTCACCCGAACAAACCTCGGTTCCCTCTGCGCAATAAATAATAGGATCAATCTCACCATATATCTTTATACTTTTAATCATTATGGCTTGACCTAATCCTCCCTTCTCAGCACTAATGTATAAGTTCAAAGAACCTCCTTCTATTTTTCCACATTGAGTATTAGTATTCGAGATCTTTAATACCTTACAATCACCTTCAGAGTCGTTGTTTCTACTAAAACTTTGTCCATCTCCAGATAATTGATTTTGTTTTGTATCTGGATTCACAACAGCCCTAATTCCCACATCGTATGTGCTCGTATAGGGTTGGACTTGTTTGTTTGCCTTATCTAGATAGTCGTCTGTAAAAGGCACACACCACTCTATTTCTGCACGATACGTACTACCATCCTTCAACCCAATTACAGACATGGACAAAAGAGGTGTCTGAGACGAAGTATTTGAAACGACAAAAGCCCATTCTGGATTATCTATCATTCTCAACGAATCCAATCGAATAGGATTCGGAGTTACTGCATATTGCGATTTCGACAGAAAATCTGATTTTGTTTTTGTTGATTTCGTAGTGGTTACCAATCCCAAATCAGTGGTTAACGACGATGGTTTTATAATGCCCATAAAGCCATCCACCTCATTCATTGCACCAAAATAATCATCTGGACTCTTCGCCGATGCAGAGAAATCTGTACCGGAAATCAAAATCATATTCCCTTGCGCCAACGCTCCTATCGGTAGCATACTTAGCACAACCAAACATACCGTTTGTATTAATTTCTTACTCGTTTTCATACCTTTACCCTTTTACCTATTATACAACATACTATTTACCATATACACACATGCAGTCCCATCATATCTGGAACTTATATTTTCATAACATAAACACCGAATTTCCTTCCTCATCTCTCGAATCATCTCTTGTATTTTCACACACACATTCTTTTGTATCATTTCGTCTTCCTATTATATAAAATACATCATATAACCTTAAAACGCTATTAATAAGCACTTTAAAATCAACTCTCAACACAAAAACATCTCTCCATCATCCACTCATTCACAACTTACGAAAAGAGAGATTTTTCAACCGACTAAATTAAAATAATTTTTTAAAATTTCCCTACTTTTTACAAAAAAAGAATTCAACACCCTGCTTTATTCTCCTCTGTCAACAAAATAAGATTCTTACAACTTATTCGTTATAAGAATCTTATAATACCTTTTCTCAAAATTCAGTTAAGAAAAACAACTATTGTCTGAGCAACGTGAAATGTCCTGAATATTGACGATCTATCTCTTCTACATCTATCACATACCAATAATCGGTCGATGGCATCGGAACTCCTTTATAAAGACCATCCCATCCATCAGAATCACCTCCCAAATATTCAGCCATCAATTTTCCATATCGATCATATATTTGAACCTTCGATTCTGGATATACCTCCTTCAATGTCTCCACAAACCATGTGTCGTTTACTCCATCTCCATTCGGAGTAAAGAATTCCGGAATAATAATCGGTGGCGCAATTACTTCAAATGGCATGGACGTCTCACATCCATTCTCATCCCTCACATATACCACATGTTTGGCAAATGTCAGATTATAGACGATATTGTCAGTGGCTTTGGAACTCTCCACATCCACCCAATAATAAAAGACTCCCGTACCTTTTCCTGGTTCCATCACAATCTCACGATCTCTAATTCCTATCGAATCTATTGATGTGATGACAGGCAATGGGGTCACTTGCAACTCATACGAATCTGTAGCTTTACAATTCTCTCTCGTCATTTCAATCTGATAAGTGGTCGTTTTTTCTGGTTTTACCACCAACGTCGCTGTCGTTCCAACCACTTCATCATCCACCTTCCATTCATACGTAATTGCCTCATAACTGGATGCGTCTATCTTTCCTTGCATACCTTCGCATATTGCTTGAGGTCCTTTCACCATACCAATTAACGGATTCGTATAAACATCGATGGATGCTTTGGTGTCACACTTGTTAATATAGCGTACTTCATACGTCTTATGTGAGCTATTCTCTGTAGCATCTATCGTTATTGTACTACCTACACCATACTCCACTCCATTTTCATACCATACAAAATCGCCTTCTGTCTTTTCATAATCCACAGACAATGAAATGGTTTCTCCACAAGAATGGAACTCTCGAACGGTATCATTGCGGAAAGCAAATGGCGTCCATCCATTTCCCTCTTCCATAGCTGTCATCGTACCAATCACTGGTCCGTCGCCCACTTTCACCTCAAATGGTTCGGAACTCTCCTCACATGTTCCTGCAGTCACAGTCAACGTGTATGTATACAACTTATCATTTTCACTCGCATAGTTTTCTGGATAGGTAATTGTCCATGACGAACCTGTATAGGTGGCATTCTTATTATCTTTCCAATTATATGTCATTTGTGTAGCAGAATGTGTAGAGCTCTCTACGTGAGGAACCAAGGTGAGCGTTCCACTCGGACATACTGCATGGTCATCTCCTATCGCTACACTTTCAATCTTATCAATTTGAATAGCGATCTGTTTCATTTCACTGCGACACACATCATCAGAAGCAACAATCACCTGTCCTGCTGGCACCTCC
>JAFRNH010000079.1 GCA_017430235.1 Paludibacteraceae bacterium
ACATCATAAATTTCCAGTTTGCTGATAATCTTTTCCATTGTGAAACATTTATGCTTTGATGATTGGTCTTATTTGTCGGAGAGTATGGAACTGACCTTTTTAGTGGCCGTCAGTGTCAGTTTATGCATGGCTCTGGTACAAGCAATGTATAATAGACTGCGATCCATCTCGTTGTTGTATTCTTTTTCGGTGACAAAAGGAACCACTACTTCATCAAACTCCAAACCTTTGGCGGTATGAGCTGTGGTTACGATGATTCCGTTGGAGAAGGCGGCACTCTCACTTGACAACAAGCATACCTGATCGGTTCGTTCTGACAAGATGGTGTGGAGTTGAATCGCCTCTTTTTCTGTTTTACAGATGATGCCCACCGATCCATTGCCTTTCAGGGCGTTTCCAACATACGTATGAAGGTATTCTAATTCGTCATTAGTAGATGGGAAGTTGAGAACTGATGGTTTTTCACCATGACGTTCGATGGCAATCAAATCTGGACTTTTAGAGATCTTTTGTGCAAAGTTGGTGATTTCGTAGGATGAACGATAACTCTTGCAGAGTTTCATCACTTCAGCACCTGCCAAGACCCGCTGAATGTCCATGTAGTTGGTTGAACTATATGGATTGACAGATTGCAAGGCATCACCTAAGATGGTTTTGTTGCAAGGGAAGAGAAGTGAGAGCACTTTGTATTGAATAGGAGTGTAGTCCTGCATCTCATCTACCAAAAGATGTTTGATGGGAAGTTTCTCTTTCAATCCCTCCATCTTTATCTTCAGATAGAGGAGAGGTGCGACATCTGCATATTCAAGCTGTCGATTTTTCCCTTTTTTGAAAAGTTCTGGCTGACCTAACCATTCGTAGAATGACTGGTAGAGTGAAAGATCGTTATTGCCAGAAAACATCTTTTTAATCTCCGCTTTAATGTTGTTTTTGTCGGTTGTGGTCAACTCTAAGTTGGGAGCAGATAGTTGAAGTTCGCGGATGATATCCTTCGCTATCGGTTCGAATCGACTGCGCATTGGAATACGATGATACGCTTTGAAACGTTCTTCAATGTATTCTTTAGGAACAGGAATGCGTCCGATTTTGATATCCACCGCTTGAAAGCAATGGTTCTCCACATACAGAAAGAACTTGTCCATCTTATCGATAAAGTCAACCGATGATTTAAATCGGATTCGGTTGATGAATGCTTCATCATGCTTCTCGATGATTTCAGTCACCTGCTCGAAGAAGGTTTGGAATTTGTATTTGCTTTGTAGCTGCTTGTCCATCAGCTCTTCGAATCCACACTCTTCAATGGTCTCTTCACCCAATTCAGGAAGGACGTTGGAGATGTAGTCGGCAAAGACTTTGTTAGGAGATATGATAAGGATATCTTTGGATGAGATTTCCCCTTTGAATCGGTATAAGATATAAGCAACACGGTGGAGTGCGATAGATGTTTTTCCCGAACCAGCCACACCCTGAATGATGAGGGTCTTAGCCTCTTCGTTACGGATGATTAAGTTTTGTTCCCGTTGGATGGTGGCAACGATGTTTTTCATTCGTTCGTCGGAGGTGCTGCTTAATTCCTTCTGAAGTATATCGTCTTGAATGTTGATGGAACTCTCCAGCATGAATTCCATGACGGAGCGACGGATGCGGTATTGCCTTTTCAGATTGATGGTTCCGTTGATGATTCCGGATGGCGATTCGTAATGCGCCTTGCCCGTTTCGTAATCGTAGAACATGGTGGAGATAGGTGCACGCCAATCGTGTATGACGTTTTCATTCTTTTCCGTGTCGTAATAAGAGTGGATTCCGATGTAGATAGGCACGCTGTTTGCTTTCTTATCCTCTTGAAAATCGATTCTTCCGAAGTAGGGAATCTCAATCATTTTTCGGATTCGTTTCTTCCGTTCGACGATAGCTTCACTAGACAAGACGGCTTGGGTGACATTATGACGAACCGCACTCTTTTCTGCGCGGTCTAACTCGGATTGGTTTTCCCACAAATAGTTCTTATACTCGCGTAGGTCTTTTACGTTATTGTTGATTACTTCATCCAGTTTGGTGATGATTTTTTCCAACCTTTTGATGATGCTCTTCATATAAGAGACTTCATCTTGCTCTGTTTGATTAAATACGGACACCGATGTATGATTTAAGATGGGTTCTCTGAATTAATTTCGTGAACTTATATGTTATGTATGAAATAGTTACATTGAAATGTGATTGTCGGACAAAAGCATTCCATTTCGCTAAACTTTCATAGAGACAAAGTTAAATAAATTCTGTCAGTGTACAAATATTCTTTATCTTTGTCATGTCATTAAAAATTCAAGTAACATGGAACAGAAAAGAACATATCAGTGTGTAGGAACATGCTCTAAGTTGATTAATGTTTCTGTGGAAGATGGCATCATAAAAAGCGTGCAATTTTTAGGAGGCTGTCATGGGAACACGCAGGGAGTGGCTGCATTAGTGAAAGGCATGAAAGTGGAGGATGCGATTTCTAGACTGAAGGGAATCGATTGTGGAGGAAGAGGAACATCATGTCCAGATCAGTTGGCGCACGCGTTAGAGGCATTCCTATAATCGAAAGGGGAGTACAAATGACTCTTGTGTGGAGAAATAATATTGTACAACTCTAAAAATATGTCTAATTTTGCACTTCAATAAATTTGTATACAAATACATAATTCAATATGGTTCTATTTTTCAAAAAGGCAGATAACGGTTATTTAGCTGTGGATGCTGAAAAAAAGTTCGATGCTCAAGATATTGAAAAGCTTACATGGCTTTTCAGTGGAGCAAAATTCACTGATGAAGAGAAAATCTCTGGTTGGTTTATCGGTCCTCGTCGCGAGATGATAACTCCATGGAGTACCAATGCGGTTGAGATCACGCAAAACATGTCTCTTAAGGGAATCCGTCGTATAGAGGAGTACTTTGCAGCAAAAGGAAAGGATTCAGAGCATGATCCTATGTTGCAACGTGTTTACAATGGATTGGATCAATCTATCTTTACAATTGATAAAAAGCCAGATCCAATTGTCTATATCGATGATTTGGCAGCCTACAACCAACAAGAAGGTTTGGCTCTTAGTCAGCAGGAGATGGACTATTTGAATAGTGTAAGTGAAAAGATCGGCCGCAAGTTGACAGATAGTGAGGTGTTCGGATTCTCTCAAGTGAATTCAGAACACTGTCGTCATAAGATATTTGGTGGTTTGTTCATCATCGACGGAGAGGAGAAAGAGTCTTCTTTGTTCCAAATGATTAAGAAAACATCTGCTGAAAATCCTAATAAGATTGTTTCGGCTTACAAAGATAATGTGGCTTTCAATGAGGGTCCCGAAATCGAGCAGTTTGCACCTGCAAGTGGTGACAAACCAGACTTCTTCGAGGTAAAAAAGATAAAATCTGTGATTTCATTAAAAGCAGAAACACATAACTTCCCTACAACAGTGGAGCCATTCAATGGTGCTGCAACTGGTACTGGTGGTGAGATTCGTGACCGTCTTGGCGGTGGTAAGGCAAGTTTACCTATCGCAGGTACGGCTGTGTATATGACCTCCTATCCGCGTACGACTCCTGGTCGTCATTGGGAAGATATATTGGATCCTCGCAAATGGTTATATCAAACTCCAGAACAGATTTTGATTAAGGCCTCTAATGGTGCGAGTGATTTCGGTAATAAGTTTGGTCAACCATTGATTTGTGGTTCATTGCTTACCTTCGAACATGCAGAAAACAACAAGAAATACGCTTATGATAAGGTTATCATGTTGGCGGGTGGTGTTGGTTTCGCTAAACAGAAAGATAGTTTGAAAGGTAATCCAGAACCAGGAGAGAAAGTGGTTGTCATGGGTGGTGATAACTATCGTATTGGTATGGGAGGTGGAGCTGTCTCTTCTGTTGAGACAGGTCAATACTCCAATGCTATTGAATTGAATGCCGTACAACGTGCTAACCCTGAAATGCAGAAGAGAGTCTCCAACGTGATTCGTACGTTGGCAGAATCAGATAACAACCCTATCGTTTCTATCCACGACCATGGTGCAGGTGGTCACTTAAACTGCTTGTCTGAGTTGGTTGAGGCTACGGGTGGAAAAATCGATATGGATAAATTGCCTATTGGTGACCCAACATTGTCTGACAAGGAAATCATTGGAAATGAGAGTCAGGAGCGTATGGGCTTCTTGGTAAAAGAAAAAGATATTGCCTTGATTAGTAGAATTGCAGATCGTGAACGTGCTCCTATGTATGTGGTGGGAGAAACGACCGACGATATGCAGTTCGTCTTTGAACGCGCAAATGGTGATCAACCTATCAACCTTCGTTTGGATTATATGATTGGTAAGCCACCTCGCACGGTGATTACTGACAAGACAGTAGTGGAGAAGTTCGCTCCTGTTCAAACAGATGCAAAGGATATCCATACTTATATCAATGATGTCCTTCAATTGGAGTCTGTCGCTTGTAAGGATTGGTTGACAAACAAAGTTGACCGTTCCGTAACTGGAAAAATCGCACGTCAACAGTGTGCTGGTGAGTTGCAGTTGCCATTAAATGACCTAGGTGCTGTGGCATTGGATTACAGAGGTAAGAGTGGTATTGCCACATCCATCGGACATGCACCATCTGCAGCTTTGGTAGATCCTGCCGCAGGTTCTGTTCTATCTATCGCTGAAGCTTTGACAAACATTGTATGGGCTCCATTGCAAGATGGCTTGGCAAGTGTCTCATTGAGTGCCAACTGGATGTGGCCTTGTAAGAACCCTGGTGAAGATGCTCGTTTGTATAAGGCGGTTGAGGCTTGTAGCGACTTTGCTTGCGAATTGGGTATCAACATACCAACAGGAAAAGACTCCTTGTCTATGACTCAAAAATATGGAGAAGATAAGGTCTACTCACCTGGTACGGTTATCATCTCCGCTGGTGCAGAAGTGTCTGATGTTCGTCGCATCGTCTCTCCAGTATTGGTTAATAAGAAAGATACTTGCATTTATCATATTGATTTCTCATTTGATGCATTAAAATTGGGAGGCTCAGCTTTGGCTGCCACTTTGAATAAGGTGGGTGATGAAGTGCCTACGGTTAAGGAAGCATCATATTTTGCAGATGCATTTGAGGCCATTCAAGATCTGATAAAGAAAGATTTGATTTTAGCTGGACATGATATTTCAGAAGGTGGTATGATTACTGCTTTGTTGGAGATGTGTTTCGCTAATACAAAGGGTGGTTTGAATGTTAATTTGAAAGAGATTGCAGAACCAGACTTGGTAAAAATCCTCTTCTCTGAGAATCCTGGTGTTTTGATCCAGGTGGAGAAAAAATCGGAGGTAGAGAAGATTCTTCATAATGCAGGTGTTGGCTTTGCTAAGATTGCTGTTCCTACAGATGATCGTCAGATTGTTGTTGAGAAGGATGGTAAGAAAGAGGTGTTCGACATCGATGCGTTGCGTGATGTATGGTATAAGTCTTCTTACTTGTTGGATCGTAAACAAAGTGGTGAGGTTTGTGCTAAGGAACGTTACGAGAACTATAAGAAACAACCACTTCAAATTCAATTCAACAGTGCGTTTACTGGTAAGCTCTCTTCTATGAAGTTGACGGCAGACCGCAAGGGACGTTCTGGTGTGAAAGCAGCTATCATCCGTGAGAAAGGTACGAATGGCGAGCGCGAGATGGCTTACTCATTGTACTTGGCTGGATTCGATGTGAAGGATGTTCACATGACTGACTTGACTTCCGGTCGTGAGACGTTGGAAGATGTGAATATGATTGTCTTCTGTGGTGGATTCTCCAATTCAGATGTGTTGGGTTCTGCTAAAGGATGGGCTGGCGGTTTCCGTTACAGCGAGAAGGCAAAAGAGACTTTGAGAAAGTTCTATGCACGAGAAGATACCTTGAGTTTGGGTATTTGTAACGGATGTCAGTTGATGGCAGAATTGGAGTTGCTATACCCAGAACATGAGAAGAAGCACAAGATGTTGCATAACAATTCACATAAGTTTGAGTCTAACTTTGTCGGACTGACAATTCCAGAGAATAACTCCGTGATGTTCGGTTCTTTGTCTGGTAGCAAGTTGGGCGTTTGGGTAGCTCACGGAGAGGGTAAGTTTGACTTCCCTTATGAAGAGAGCAAATACAATGTGATTGCTAAATATACATACGAAGGCTATCCAGCTAATCCAAACGGCTCTATGTATAATGTGGCTGGTGTTTGTTCGAAGGATGGCAGACACTTGGCAATGATGCCGCACTTGGAGCGTGCTATCTTCCCTTGGCAATGGGCTTATTATCCAGCCGATCGTAAGGCTACGGATGAAGTGACACCTTGGTTGGAAGCATTTGTGAATGCTCGCAAGTGGATCGAGGCTAAAAGATGATTTATTAATTGTTTTTGATTTTGTTATGTAGAGACGCACGGCCGTGCGTCTCTATTTATATTCATAAAATACAAGACTAGAAACACATCCAAAGGCATGAAATACTTTATAAAATTATTTTTCGCATGTTTGGTGGCAGAGTTTGCATTCGCCTCATCTGTCTCCGCTCAGTGTGATGCTCAAGCTTTTTCTTCTAAGTTAGAACGTCAATCTTGGAAAGATGCCAAGAAAATGGCAAGTACATATTTTTTAGAGCATGTAGAGGACGCTTATAAAAATCAGAATGACTGTATGCGTCTTGCAGGTAGAGTCATCACTTATGATATTCCAGAGAATGAGCAATACGTGTTGCCTGCACGATTTTTAGATGCCATACATAATCGAGAGCTAGATTTCATTTATGTAATCTATTATGCTAGGTTGTATCAAATCAAACAATCAAGCACGTCGAGTGGTAAATCGTGGACCGAATCGATGTGTTACGTGACAGATTTTTATGCAAATCATGTAGATTCTATTAAGAAACATTTGAATCTTCCTGACAATGATCGTTTTTTTCGATACATGGATAGATGCGTCAATGCTAAAAAAGAAGGAACGTTTAATGCACTTATTGGAGGTGAGTATGGAAAGAATAATAAGAAGGCATATATATTAAACAAGATGCTTTATAGAGATTCGGTTTTATCCACATGTATGCAAAATCCTAACGCAAAATTATCGTTGGAGGTGGAAATTACGGATGATGACATAAAACGAAATGATACTGAGTTCCGACGGAAGATGATTCAGTTACTAGGGTATCGATATTGTTGTAGGTTTCTTGGAAGACGTTATGAGAAAAAAGTTGATGAGATCCCTAGTTTATGGTCACGTATTTACTTTTCCAAAGTGGAAGAAAGATTGAAAGAGGAGCAAGAAATAAGGATGAAAAGGAAGAAGGAAGAGAAAAAATTGGTGGAGGTATTTGGAATATCTAAAATTAGAGGACTAATTCAAGGATTCAGTAAGGAAGAAAATCAGCGATATAGTGATGGATTAGATGAGTATGTTTTGATTTATGACCTGCCAGTCCTTTCGTTGGAAGACTATTACGATTACATTGAGATATTTATCTCGGAAGAGAGAGAACGACCTAACGCAGAGCCTTCTGATAGTTTGAAAAAACTCATGGAAATGAGTCAGAATGGCACATTGAAGGAGGAATTTGAACTAAAGAGGAGCAAATAAATAGCGCAAAATATACTATTTAGTTCACATCATCTTGTTTCACTTCGATGTCGTACAATTTTGTATCCAAAGAGGTTTGATAGAATGTTTGATATGCGGTATGGAAATCTTGCCATAAAGGTTTTCCCTCCACTTGAACGTTTTTCTTGTAGTCGAACGCAAGTAGGTGGTCGGTTCCGTGGTTGTCAATATAGTCGAGCAATGCGCGAATAGAAAGATCCTCCTGTTTGCCGATTATCCATGAGCGATAAATGTTGTTTTCTGCCTCTTCGTGTGGCTTAATCACCTTGGCTGCGACAAGCTGATTGATGATGTCTTGAAAAAGAGGATAGGGGATATTTAGTGTTTTAACAATCTCGTCGGGTTGTGTTTCCATCTTTTGTTCATGCCATTTTTTGTAGATGATGGATGCGATGGCAACCATTAAAAAGTGCATGTATTGAGGTGTCAACTCTTTCACCTCTTTTACGAACGTATAGTTGCCCTGTCTGTCGATGGAACTTCCCATGGAAGCACTCAATAGAAAGATAATCCACATGAAGTGAACCCATGCCATGGTGATGAAGATGATGGCAAAGGTGGATCCGTAGCTTTTCAGATAAGACCCCTCTATCTTGTCGAACAAGATCATATAGCCTGTGTTCAGTACCCATAAAAGAATCATAAAGAAGAAAGTGGATGTAAAGGCGCTTGCCATACTGACGTTGGTGTGAGGGAAGAACTTGAAAACCGCCAAGAAGGCGAAGAATGTCAAACTGTACAGAACCAACTTTATAACCAGTGGATTATGAATGTAGTTGAGTATGGGTAATGATACGGGCAGAGAAACACCAATGATGACGAAAATGATGGTGTAGAATCGTAAACGCTCTTCGATGGAGCGGTCTTTGGCTCCCCATATCCGATTGAGGTTGTGATTGATGCTGTAAAACAGACTGTAGGTGCACCATAACATAACGCCTAATACAATCACATTGCCTCTCCATGACGACTCTTTGATGTAGTCATCGGCAAGAGAGAACACGTCGGTGATGGCTTTTTCCATGTATGGGAACATTCCTGTCAATGCAGAAATGATGACATCTGAATTGATGAAACCTTGCAACACACATAACATCAGCGCCAAAAAAGGAATCGTGGATGTGAAGGTGAGGAAGGTAAGAGCCGAAGCCTTCGTAGATGCCTCATGGTCTATGAATGAATGGAGAAAGATCAACGGAATCTTTTTCCATGAGAATTTATTTTGACGGAAGCAGTCGTAATCGAAGTTTAAACATTTGTTGTAATGTTTGATACCCCATTCAGTTATATTGTTAATTGCTTCTTTTATATGATTGATGAGTTTGAAAATTTTTGCCATGTTTCTTGATTGTGTTTAACATTGCAAAGATATATATATTTTTTGCTTTAGGTGGGTTCTATAAATTTTCGTTTTCAAACAAATAACACGAAATGTAGGTTGGCATCTGTGTTTGTATAAGTTTGTATAATAAAAAAGGTTCGCCGCCACATCGGACGACGAACCTTTCCCCTTAGAATATTCGACTAATGACTTTTGCTTCTTCACCCTCGTAAATAAGCACGTCGGTCACTGGTTCGTAATCAATGCTCTTGAATTGTAACAACTGCATTGCGACAAATGTTCCATCCTTTGAAATACATGTTTCCAATAGGTATTGTCCATTATACGATTCCTTTAGATGGAAATCCTCGACTGCTTTTGCTAAATTCTCGGAAGATGCGCGTAGTATTCGTTGCAGTTGGACTCCGTCTTGCAGGTCCAATTGCACTCTTTTGGGTTCGATAACACTTCCTGTAGATGCGCATTTTACTACGGTTTTTAAACCGAACCACGAATTGCTGATGCATACACGAGTATCAGCACAGATGTCGTTCCACATCCGTAAACTTTTTATATTTGCCATTTTTGATTAAATTTTTGTTAGGTATAATAAAATGATTTCTCTAATGTAAAGGAAATCACACCTAACAAAGAATGCGTCTCAACGCAATGACAAAATATAAGCGAGGTGACGCACTCCTTCTTTGCACCTCAAAACAGATGCTACGAAAGGATAGATATGGAAGGTAAGAAAAACAATATGGTTGATGTGTAGTCCAATGAGTAGAAAATCTGTTGGACTTGCCACCTCCAAAAGAATGAGAACGGGTAGGACGAGAATTTCCAAACTGTTGCGAATCCTTAGCGCTCAATAAAATGCCAGAAGGAAGTTGCGCCCCATCTGTTAATATGTTGGAATTCTGTTCTTCGTATGAATTGACGACACAATTCACCTCGTCTGACTTGCCTGTCGCAAGCGTTTCATCACTGAAAAGCCATGGAGCATCAGACACTCCAAGCAGTGATGCAATAGAAAGCCAAAGGTGAATGATCAAAAAAATCATATACAAACTCTGATTAATTGATGACAAAGGTATGCTTTTTTATTAAACAGGACAATATCTTAGGAAAGTAAGAGAGAGGAAAAACATTTTCAGAGGAAAATTGCAAATGAAGAGGTAGAGGTTAGTGAAAAATTGTTGTGGTGAAAAATAAAAGCCTCAATGCGTATCTGTTGACATTGAGGCTTTTAGTTGTCGTTTTCTGTCTGATCCATAAAATGTTTTTTTAATAGTTGTTTTTTAAATCTTTTGATTCCATGTAAATTCTAGTTACTACTGAAAACGCCAACACTACTGAAAAAAATAATCCTAGTACCATAGTTGTAAATTTTAAAAAGTGAAACATCTTCGTTTTTAATAACAAGACAAATATACGCATTATTTTCAAAATGACAAATAAAAATAAGAAAAAATTGAATATGGTAAGTAAAAATATAAAATCTAATGACAAAATGATAGTACAAAAACTAAATATAGAGAAAAAAGTAATTTGTCAGAATGGCTTGTCTTTGGGCCTACTGAAAACTTTTGCTAAGTTTGTGAAAAGTTTTCAGTAGGGGAGTTGTGATAGTCGGAGGAAATGATGTATTATAGGAAAATTTTGGAATTCAGAAATTCAGCAAAAAGGATATTACTTAAAACCTTAAAAATAGTTGTACTTATGGAGAAACTGAAAAATAAATTGTTTCTGATTGCTTTTGTATGTGTTTTTAGTCTATCTGACGTTATTGCTTCCAATGACAGTGTTCACATTCCTTGTTCAGTAAAGACATAAGGCAGATGTTAACGGCCTCCACGAGTTTTTGAGGTCACAATTTGTGACCTCAAAAAGGTTCAAGGTGGATTTTTTTGCACTATGAAACTATTATATCACTTTAGCCAAAATATCAGGTATGAACCCTGCATCAAACAGTTCGAAGGCGAAGCATTTTCTGCCAAGGTCTTTGAGTGAGGCACCGAGGTGATAAAGGGTACTGTTATCGATAATCAGAAAGCGATCATGCATCGAAGTGGTGTGCCTTACCGTAAGTGTAGGATACTGCGCATTGAAACTGCGGATGTCCTGCGCCGTCAGTCTCGTGTTGGGCAAGGTGTAGATGATGACGTCCACGCCATTGTTCTTGGTCGAAAGGCGTTCGAGCACTGTGATATCCACATAGTTGTCTATCAGCACAATCTCTTTCTGGGCTTGTGCGATAAAGCTCTGGAATTTAGCGTACGCATCGAATATCTGGCCTTGAAAGAAGATACCTTGGGTGTCTTTTACTTTGTATTTGTCCATCAATGAAAACAATTCTGCAATTTGCTTATCGTGTTCTTTGTGATGGATGTCAGATTCTATGAGGTGTTTTTGAATGGTGTCGATTTCTGCGAATAGACTGGCGTTGTTTTGCAAAAAATTTCTCATTTCACGGAAAGCTCGCATTATAAAAATACTTTGTTGATCAGCAAGATCACCACGTAAAACCGTAGCAAGCATATAAATTCCCTGTTCAGTAAAAGCATTCGGTAGTTTCCTTATGCCGCCCCAACTTGAAGTCACAAATTGTGACTTCAAGTCTATATTTTCATATTGTGATTTTACCAAATTAAATTCTTCCCGTGTCAGTTGAAACATAAAGTCGGGAGGGAAACGATTTATATTCCTTTTGACTTGCTGATTGAGTTTTTTCACCTCATAGCCATAGATCTCAGCCAAGTCACTGTCGAGCATCACTTGGACTCCACGAATCGTGTAGATTTTTCCTTTGAAATCATCTACGTTGTGTAATGTTAAATTTTTCTTTTCCATACAAAGATATTTTTCAATTTATCATATCACCTTCGCCAAAATATCAGGTATAAAACACGCATCAAACAGTTCGAAGGCGAAGCATTTCCTGCCAAGGTCTTTAAGCGAGGCACCGAGGTGGTAGAGGATAGTGTTATCGATAATCAGAAAGCGATCATGCATTGATGTGGTGTGTCTTACCGTAAGTGTAGGATACTGCGCATTGAAGCTGCGGACATCCTGCGTTGTCAGTCTCGTGTTGGGCAAGGTGTAGATGGTAACATCCACACCATTGTTTTTGGTTGAAAGACGTTCGAGTACCGTGATGTCCACGTAATTATCTATCAAGATGATTTCTTTTTGTGCTTGGCTAATAAAGTTTTGAAACTTAGCGTATGCATCGAATATCTGACCTTGGAAGAAGATGCCTTGGGTGTCATCAATTTTATATCGGTCCATTCGGGTGAATAGTTCGTCAATACGCTTGTCGGATTCTATGCGATGTATCTCAAGAGAATCGAGTCGCTGAAAGATCTGTGCATTCGACAAAAAGAATTTGCGCATGGCGACGAAAGCCTTCACTATCTGTATGCTCGCATTTACCGCCGATTCACTTCTCAGAACAGAAGCAAGCATGGTAATTCCGTGTTCAGTAAATACGTATGGAAGTTTTCGAGTACCACCTTCTTGTCCTACAAACATATTATTCCGTGAAGTCGCAAATTGCGACTTCACGGACTCAAACTCTTCTCTTGTAATTTGAAACGTAAACTCTTCAGGGAAACGTTCTATATTACGTTTCACCTGCTCATTGAGGCGTTTCGTCTCCACTCCATACAATTCCGCGATGTCTCTATCTATCATAACTTGTTGGTTACGAATCAG
>JAFRNH010000080.1 GCA_017430235.1 Paludibacteraceae bacterium
CTTACGGACTGCCCTATTAGGTGTCGGGCTTTGGCTTTCCCTTCGGCCGCCGACCTCTTCGACGTTCAGCCCTCGCAGTCTTGAATTCGTCGAACTCACGTTAACTTAACTTTCAAAAAAGTCCCGAAGAGAATTTTACCAGAATTCACTTTACACAAAAGCTCTGCGCAGAATCACCGAAAAATTCATAAATTTTCACGTTAAATTACAAAAAAATGTTACTTTTTAGCAAAAAAAACACATATTATTTCTCTTTTTAGAAAAAAATTTTTAACTTTGTCCCCAAATTCGTGTTTACGATAACATACAAATAAGAAAAATAGCGTTTACACCTTGTGAATTGCGGGAGACAGAAGACGAGTCAACTAAAAGGACGGCTTGCAACGAAAAAGTGTGTAGAGTACCCAACGGCTATAAAAACAACTAAAAACATTGTGCTGATTATTCAGGGATAGCTAAATCAGTAAAAAGTGAAGATTATGAACAAATCTACAAGCAAAATTTTGAGCATTCTTCTGCTCTTAATCGCAAGTGCCTCATGGACAGGCGCAAGAGCCGATGGTGGCTTTTGGGAAACAAAGGACGGTTGGTCAGTTGACAACGGAAACGGTCTGTACTTTTTCATTGACTCGGAAGCAGGAACCGCCGTTTTGACAAACAGCGAAATGCTATCAGAGGGAACTACCAAAGGTGCCAACTCATACCATGGAGACGTAGAAATCCCAGAAATAGTAACGTTTAACGGGAAAATGTATCCTGTGGTAGGCATACAAGAATATGCATTCTATAATTCTACGAGTCTGAAGGCCGTATCTATCCCTGCGTCCATCGAATCAATCGGAAGCGAGGCTTTCGCTGGATGCACAGGTCTTGAGAACATTATTGTTGATAACGCGAACCCAAGTTATTCTGCCATCAACGGTATACTTCTCAGCAAGAATCAGAAAACACTTCTCTATTGTCCTGGTGGAAAGAGCGGAGAATGCGTAGTCCCAAACAAAGTGACAGCCATTGCAAACAATGCTTTTCTGAATTGTTCTAATCTGACAAGTGTCGTTCTGCCAGATGGAGTTACTTCTATTGGCGAAAGTGCTTTTCAAGGTTGCTCATCACTTGCAACCATTAACATACCATCATCTCTCACAACAATTGGCGATAATGCATTTTACAACAATCATGCTCTCTCTTCAAGAATCGTAATCCCTTCAGGTGTTTTGGCAATTGGTGTGTCAGCATTCCAGTATTGTACAAGTCTTAACAATGTTGTATTGTCAGAAGGTATTAATGAAATAAAGAACAACGCATTTAGAAATTGTACTTCACTTCAAAGCATACAGTTGCCTAGCACTATAACTAGCATTGGAACCTATGCATTTGCGTACACTGGACTCACTTCTATCACAATCCCAGGAAACATTACAGAAATCAAGTCTGGAACATTCGAGGGTGCAAAGCTTACCTATGTTTCACTTCCAGAGAATCTGACCGCAATCAGGAACAAAGCATTCTACAATAACGGAACAACAATAAGCACATTGAACATTCCTGCAAGTGTTACCTCTATTGGCGATAATGCATTTGACCAGACAACCATCAACGATATTTACGTAAACAACACTCCAAGACATCTACAGATAAGTAGCTCCAACACCTTCAACAAGGTATCTGGCATGCACATTCACGTATTTACACAGATGGCTAGCATCTTCAGTAACAGCACAAATTGGAGTGCATATAGCGGCTATTATGTTGATAATATAGCCATCAAGCATATCACAGCCGTCGAACTAGACCATACTACACTTTCATTGAATCCAAATACCGTTTTCCAACTGACTGCGTCCATTCTGCCAGAAGATGCAGATGTTAAGGATTTAGTATTCACAACTAGCAATCCAAATATCGTTTCAGTAATCAACGAGTACACAGGACAGATCAAGTCAGGTACCGATGACGGAAAAGCAACAATCACTTGTACAGCTGCTGACGGAAGTGGATACTTTGCAACATGCGTCGTTGATGTCAGCAACAAGTTTGTGCCAGCAAGCAGCATCACCCTCAACAAGCAAAACGCAACAATGAATGCTGGAGCGAACCTCCAATTGTCAGCAACGGTATATCCTACAAATGCATCATATAGGACAGCAACATGGGAGTCTTCTGATGTGACTATTGCAACAGTTAACGAAAACGGACTTGTACACGCTATCAAGCCTGGTAACGTTACTATCACCGCCCAATCTACAGACGGATACGTTTCTACCACATGTGACATCGTTGTAAGCCTCGACACTTACGAAATCACAGACAACGGCTCTGGTTACACCTACAATGAAGACACTCACGTAAATACTCTTACATACAAAAGAAAGTACAAGAGTCTAAACTGGCTATGTTTCTACGTTCCATTTGACATGTCTTACGATGATTGGAAAGACAATTTCGAAGTTGCTATCATAAACAACATCCATCAGTATGACAATAACGACGATGGCATTATTGATGAGACCAAAATCGAAGTTATCTACCAGAAAGCAGGAAAGACTCTCAAGGCTTACACTCCTTGCATGATTAGAGCAAAGAAAGCAGACAGCAACAATTATCAAACCATCACTGTCAGAGATGCAAATTTGAAGAAAGCAGAGGATAAGACCTTGGATTGCTCATCAGTATCTACAAAGTTCATATTCCATGGTATCTGCAGCCAGATTAGCGGACAAGACATGGTTGACAATCACTATTTTAGCATGCAAAATGGAGAATTCCTGTCAGCAGTAAATCCAAGCATACATTACGTTAATGGTCTCCGTTGGTATTTGGAAATCATTGATCGCAATGGCGAGAATGCCAACCTCGCTAAGACAGGTAAAATCAGCATCGTAGCCATAGACGAAGATGGGGCGACTGGTATCGCAAACATCGAGAACGAAGCAGACAACAGGATTGTTTCCATCTTTGATGCTAATGGAAGAAAGATGAATAGTTTCCAGAAAGGTCTCAACATTGTGAAGTACTCCGATGGAACTACAAAGAAAATAATGAAATAATATACATGTTATGAAAAAATGTTATATTAATCCGCAAATTATCGTTGTACCGATTCGCCCACGGCCGGTAATGCTTGAGACCTCCGATGTTAATGGAGGCGGATCAGCAGACCCTACCAAACCTTTTGACGATGCAAAAGGCTTCTACGGAAGCTGGGAAGAAGATGAGGAATAAATAATCTTTATAAAATAGCATAAAAAGAGGAAAGCGAGTCTTTCCTCTTTTTTGCTATATTCAAAGTTCAAAACACAGAATATAGAGAGACTTCATAGCTTTCTTTTCAAGATTTCAGTTTTTTTTGTTAATTTCTTCTTTTTTTTCGGTAAAAATTTGGTCATTTCGTAGGAAATTGCTAATTTTGTACCGATTTATATAGTTACCGAACTCTAAAGAGGGAGGGAAACGGAAACATTCATTATAAATGATACAAACAAAAAAACATATAGCAGTATGAAAAAAAGACTATTACTTTTTGCAGCAGTACTTTCTGCAAGTGCAAACTACATGTTTGCGCAAAACAACACTGTGTATAGTGATGACAACAACATCACTTACACCTACTCCGCAAACTCTGATGTTACAATTACAGCGCAAGGTCAAAGTAGTTTAGACAGCGAGAACAACAGGGAGAATATAATATTGGGGTCAACATTATCAATCGACTATGTATCCTTCACAAGGGTTGCAAACCGCAACAGAGACATTAAGTTGACTGTATCAGACATCAACGACTATTCTATTCTCCCATCACAATTGCAAAGTTTCACACGCGCGGTGGTTTCTGGTGAAGATCTAACAAATGAAGATCTGAACAC
>JAFRNH010000081.1 GCA_017430235.1 Paludibacteraceae bacterium
ATGACCAACGGTGAGGTGTAAGCGTACATACGACCAAGAATCTTTGGATTTTGTCCGGCTGCCAACACTGCGATACCTAAAAGTGTCATTACGACCACAAAAATTAAATACACAATCATGTCCCATCTCTTATTGAAAGAAGTGAGACTATTAGGATAAAGGCGGATATATCGTGCCAGAAGATAGAGTCCCATAAACGAGAGTCCCGAGTAGCCGAGTTTGAACCAATCAGCACCGCCAATAAAACCATAAACCGTCTGGAAGGAATAGAAGACGATGAGAAATATGCGGAACTGGCGTTCAGTACAGTGTTCCACAAACGAATTCATGACCGGAGCAAAGATATACATTAATAGGTAACATTTGACGAACCAGTAATCTCCGTCTCCAAACAAAAAAAAGCTGGCCACCCCACGGAGGGGGAACACCTCTTCCGGCACCATAAAAACAGCAACACCAATACCTAAAAGAGAGAAAAAACATACCTGAAAGATGAACTCAAGTATTCTATTGATACGGAATCGAATGCCAAACCAACCGGAAAGAAGTACGAACGTGTTGACACAGATAATAGATAAGGACTCCACAAAAAGTCGCATAACAGTGCGATAAGTGTCGTCATAAAAGTCGGATACCGACGGTACTTGCAAAGCACGAAAATCAGCATGGACAATCATGACTAGGAGCATCGCCACAATGCGAAGCAACTCCATATTGGAGTCACGGCGTGAACCATGAACTGACATCAAAGATTGGGAAGAATTAACACTTTGCATTTATTGTATTTTCAATGACTTGTAAAATTTTTTGCGATGGCAGCACACCGTCAATTGGTTTAAGATACTCGTCAAAAAACTGTTCCCGTTGTCCTTTCATGGGGTCATTTCCATTGATTACGACATCCTGAATGAAATCCTCCACCTCCGAAATATTATGCCCGTGATAGTGATGCTCAAAAGATTTGACCCCAAATTCATTAAATTTGCCTGTCATATCTACATTTCTGCAGAGATACATCACCGGTTTTTTCGTAAACATGTATTCCGTAGTAAACGATCCACAGTCATGAATTAAAGCGTCAGAAGTTAAAAACAAGTCCTCATATCCATCAGCCACTAATTGGGTATTTTCCATACTGTCCCAACGGCGGTAAAATTCATCCGTCTTTTCTACGCCCCAGATTTGCTGTAATTTGAATTTCAACAACTGATGCGGTTTGAACACAAACTGAACGCAGTCTTTATATTTTTCTGCAACCCGTAGCATTTCCTCACATGTTTCAAGAAATACAGATGGATAATTGGCTTTGTCAATTGAGTGGTGCGGGGCATATATGATTCTTTTCTTTGGATGTTTTTGAACTTTCCATAAATTCACAGGTGAATAATCTTTATCCAAAAAAATATCTGTTGTAGGATACCCAGTAACGACAATATTAGCACCTTTGTTACGAGAATGCTCCGTAGCCATTTTCTTATGCAATTCAGTCTCCACAAAATGTAATCCAACCAAATTGTGAAAAACCATGTCATAATTCACCTTATACATGTTTAAAGAAGAGTATCCATAAGGCACATAGCAGGTCAACGTATTCTTAAAATTATAAACAAAATACTGCGGCAAAGAATCCTTATACGGCGTAGAGAAAAACACCATATCAGGGGATTTAATCTTTTTCACATCCAACCACTTGTCCCTTTGTTCATCGTATGGAACAATATATTCGTAGCCTTTAGCTTCGATGAAAGCCTTTGTCCTTTCAATCGCTTTTCGTATCTCTTTTTTGTCAAACTCCTTATACGCAGAATAAGGGTAAATGACAATGTATGGGTGATAAGAAGGATTATTTAGCATCGCCTTAAACACCTCATCCGACTTCCACATTCCTGGAATGGTCAAGAAAAAGGCAACCTCAAGCTTTTCCTTCCCAGCTAATCGATGTGCGGCTTTCAGTTGAGCCTGTCGGAATTGATTGAAATAGAACAAGGAAAAGGGACCTCCGTGATTACGAAAGATATCCTTGTAAGCGACAACGAGTCGTAATTTGTATAAAAAGGACTTATCAAAATCTTTCATTGTTAATTTTTCTTGATTTTAACATCCACTACCTGACCAGTAAAATCACTCAGAAGTGTGCATAGCGACACTCGGGCCACATCATCTGCTTTCAACAACGTATTATCCGGTTCAACGCCAAAGTTTTTCACCCGCATGGGTGTTTTAGTTCGTTCTGGATTAATCACATTGATACGTATGCCGTCAGAATCCCACTCCTGTGCCAATGCCTGCGCAAAATTGACTGCAGCTGCCTTAGTTGACGAATACAGACTATAAAACGCCCTTCCACGTGTATATGAACTGGATGTGAACAACAATAATTGACCATTAGATTTTTTCAACCATTCATACGAAGCCATTGCCACATTCACCATTCCCCAATAGTTGGTGTTAATTATTACTTTGATAGCCTCGTGACTCATGGTCATCAGCGGCTCTTTCATTAAGATAGCCGCACTATTTACAACATAATCTATCCCACCTTCTTTTTCAGCCACATCTCGAATAGATTTCTTCACACTCTCAACATCAGAGATATCAGTACCCGTTGTAGAGCGTGAGAAAGAATAGACTTTGGCACCGTTTTCTACGGCCATCTTTACAATTTCCTCACCGATGCCAGAATTGCCGCCAAAAACGGCAATCACTTTACCGTTCAGCTGGGTAAAATCAGCATTGCCATGCACTGTAGTACCTTTGAGTTGGAAGAGTTTATCAAGCAAATAAGAATCCTCCTTATAAGTGAGCTTCATATTGGATTCTTCTCCTGGCACGACATATACTGGCACCTCCGGCATATACTTAATCACAGTTCCACAGTCGTCTGTAGAGACAAATGCAGGGTCTTGTAAAGCACGACGATATGCCTCCTTGATTACTGACAGACGGAATGCCTGTGGAGTCTGTCCCCTACGCAACGTTGCACGAGGAGGAATAGAAGAAATAGTGTCTCCTGCAGCATTCACCTCAATTATAGTATCGGTAGCTGGAACAGCCACGTCTATGGCTTCATGTTCAGTGAGA
>JAFRNH010000082.1 GCA_017430235.1 Paludibacteraceae bacterium
ATCAGAATATCTAGATATCCTCATCATCTTTTCTTTTTTACCAGAAAACGATAATGCCAATATGACCTGTTGGTATTACAGAATTTTTTCAACCGAATAACGAATATTTGAATTTAGTTTTGTATATTTGCAGAAAAATTGCAAATATGGAAAACAAAAGTATGGTCATATTGGATTCTTATCAGTTGAAAGCAGGATTAACGCCGGCTATAGTCACCTTGCTTCCATTGTTCCCTATCCTCTTTAACTGTGTTCCTGGCATAAACTCTATAACGGATTTCGCTTTCCCATTAATCATCATTTCTGCACTGCTATATATATTAGCCTCAATTTGCAGAACGTTGGGGCGCGATAAAGAAAAGAAAATGTTCAAATCCTGGGGTGGAAAACCGACAAGTGTGCTACTCAGGCAAACAAATACGATTATTGACTGCCAAACGAAGACCCGTTATTATTCAGTAATTCTGCACCTTTTGCCTGATCTTCGTTTACCCACGAAATCAGATGAAGAGGCAAATTTGGAGAAATGTGATGAAATCTATGACAGCGTATCCAAATATCTTCGTGCCAACACCCGAGGCGCGGAACACCAACTTCTTAAATGTGAGAACGAAGATTATGGAATGTGGCGAAACATTTATGGATTGAAGTGTATATCTATCTGGATTGCAGCATTAGCTATTCCCATATATGTTACTCTTATGATTTTGGGTGTGATGACATATCCTTTTTCCTGTTTCGGACTAGCTCTGTCGTTATGCGAAATCGCCTTTCAAAGTTTTGTCGTAAGAGAAAGGATAATAAAGATACACGCATTCAGATATGCCGAAAGATTACTTGAAACATTGGACGCAAATAACAATAAACAATTATGATACAGTACATTAAGATTAAAAACTTCCTATCTTTCAAAGACGAAGTTGTATTTAATTTCGAAGCCACAAAAGATAAAAAATACGAAGACTATCAGGTTGTAGAAATCGCGCCAGGGGTGAGAATTCTCCGCATAGCCGTTGTATATGGGGCAAATGCATCTGGAAAGACAAATCTTGTATCTGCAATTGAATTCCTGAGAAATTTCTGGTTTCAATATCTTGAAAATAAAGATCAACCTACCGGAGCTATCCCGTTCCTTCTTTCAAGTGAGATGCCCAATCAACCATCAGAGTTTTCAATAGGATTTTACATCGGCCAGAAAAAATATGTTTACAATCTCACTGTTAGCAACAATGTCGTATTGAACGAGAAATTACTGACATATCCGTCACAGCAGCCTGCCACTATTTATGAACGGGTTACCGTGGACGGTATATCACAAATTACCTTCAATCCTAAGAGAGTTAAACTAGGACAGGCAGCGAAGGAGCAAATTTCGTTATATTGCCTCCAGAATGTCTCTGTTTTTGCCGCATACAACAAAGTAAATGTCGGTGCAGAGGAAATGGACACAGTTATGAACTGGGCTAAAGCTCATTTTACCTTCCAACATCGAATGGGACTGGAAGACAATGTTGCATATACCGAAAGCATAATATCTCGTGACGAGAGCAAAAAGGGAGCGATTCTCAATTTCTTGCAAAGGGCTGATTATAATATAACAGGTATAGACATCCAGCAAATTGAGAGAACAGTTCCAGATGAATTGATTCCATTACTCATAAAGAGTTCTGAAGGCGTTCCTGTGGCAGAGATTGAACGTCTCAAAAGAGACAAGACAATCACTATGAACAAAGTTGATTTTGAGCATTGTATCACAAACGAGAACGGTGAAAAAGAATACTACAAACTACCCAAAAATCTTCAGTCTGATGGAACAATAAGAACTTTTGGACTCTCCGGAGTTATCGATCATGCGGTAGAAAGCAATTCCTTTATAACAATAGATGAGATTGAGGATTCACTTCACCCCGCCCTCATTGAATTCATTGTGGAGGATTTCCTGAAGCACAAAGGAGAATCCCAGATGCTTGTCACTACACATTATGATGGTTTATTGGAAGCCGATGATTTGCTTCGCAACGATAGCATTTGGTTCACGAGCAAAAAAGAAAATGGTGCTACGGAGCTATATTCTCTCGTTGATTTCAAAGGCATCAATCGAATAACATCCTTACAGAAGGCCTATCGTTTCGGGCAATTTGGTGCAATTCCTAATATATAGTCTATGCCGAAACGTCAATTACAAACCAGAAATCTGACCGGCAGTATATATATTGTCGGAGAAGGTATTACTGAGCAGTTCTATTTCACGCATCTGCGTCAGATAATGGGATATCGATGTACTATACGACCAAGGTTCTTCGGGAACACAAGCATCAAAGAAATCCAGAAAAAAGTTGAAGAGTTGCTGTCGAATAGAGTATATGTAATTTGCGTGTTTGATGCCGATGTCTCTGTTAGAGATGATGCTGAAAATAAAAGACTTGCTGCCTTCATTAAGAAGCACAAAGACAAGAAAAACGTCTTGATTTGCAGCAGTTTACCATCCATTGAATACTGGTTCCTTCTTCATTTTGAGAACAACCATTCTTATTTCAGGGATTCGAAATCAGCAGAAGATGCATTGAGAAAGCATCTTACCTCTTACAAGAAAAGCACTGAATATTTAGAGAAGGAAAAATGGGTACAAGAACTCTGCGCCGATAATAGGATAAGCTTCGCAACTGCTAACGCAAAAGTGTGCGACAAAGAAACGCATTCATATACAAATGTTTATAGAGCAATTGAAATCTTAGAAGATAAAAACAGTAAAAAAGTATGAGCCATAAGATAAAGTTTTACCCTGTAGGAAATGGGGACAATGTTTTGCTGAAACTCACTGATGGGTTCACTGCAATGTTTGATTGCCAGATACGCAAACCAGAGAAAAAAGATGATGGCACTGAAGTGTACGATGTGAAGAAGGACCTTATGGAAGAACTTCAAACAGTCAACGGTAAACCATTTGTTGACTTGTTTGTCAACTCTCATCCCCACGAGGACCACTGCCTTGGATATGATGCCAATTTTTATCACGGAGATCCTGATGACTATGGTGACACCAACAAGGAAAATGAAGAAATCATAATCGGCGAGCTTTGGGTGACTCAAAAGGTTTTCCAACTTAATCTGTGTGATGATGCCAATGCCATCAGGAATGAAGCGAACCGCCGTCTCAGATTATTTCGATCCGGCGATGCGAAAGCCGACAAACTCGGCAACAGAATTCATATCATCGGGTACAATGACGAGGACAAGATTGAGGAAGGTATCCACTATATCCCAGGCTCAACCATCTACAAGATAAACGGCAAATACTTATCTGGATTGAATATTTTCATCCATGCACCATTAAAGAGCGACATTCAAACAAGTTGGGCGGATAAAGATGAAAACATTGCCAGCATTGTTATGCAGTTGAATATAAATTCAGGACAACGCGTTTCGAGAGTATTTATTTGTGGAGATGCCGACCATTATGTGTTTGAGCATATAATGGATATCTCTGAAGCAAAATCCAACGAGGATGCTCTCAAATGGGATATTTTGCTTGCTCCCCATCATTGTTCCTGGTCTTTCTTCAACGACACGCCCCAAAAAGATCATCCTGATGTCGTCGACTCCGCGTCAAAATTTTTGGGATATGCAAATGAAGGAGCTCACATCGTATCATCATCGAACAAGATAGAAGATAATGACAACAACCCTCCTCATTTCCAAGCCCGCAAGCAATACATCAAAACGGTAACTGCTGA
>JAFRNH010000083.1 GCA_017430235.1 Paludibacteraceae bacterium
CCAACATGAGATGTGCCACGCAGCAGGCGTCGGTACCACCGAAACATGGTACAACTCATCCATCTATCGTCAAGAAACCAGCAAAGGCTTCTGGTTGGGCGAACGTACCGACCAAGTGGTTCAATTCCTCGACAACGACAACTCGGCACAGCTGCATGGTGATAACACCCACTTCTGGCCTTACGGAATCAATGGCGCACACGAAGATGACGGAACTCGCATTCTCTATTACGCCAATGCCTTGATCATCCAAGCATTGGGAGAAGACAACCTGCCTCCTGTTTCAGGTGCGTTCGCCTCTCCTGCCTATACCTTCATGCAGGATGATGACGAGGTCTATTATATTCTAACAGCCAACGAGAGCATCCGAAACATACCAACCATGCTGAAGACTAACTCATCCAATAGTGTAGCACTCCAAAACACTGATTGGAAAGAGGCCCTCTCCGACAACGCCTTCGCTTGGAAAATCACATTCAACCCTCAATCACAGACCTACGAAATGCGTAATGTTGCAACCAATTCAACACTAAATAACAACAACGCTAATGTCACATTGAGTTCAAATGAGAATTATAAAATACAATTGTTAGGCTCCAGACAGAAAGTGTCCAACAACTATTTCAATCTGAAATCTTATTGGATGACCTTCTCCGAGAACAATAATCGTCCGATGACCCTTACCGCCAACCAAAGCAACGGTAATCTCAGTGTCTCATGCACTCGATTCGACCATCAAAACTCCGCCAGTCAACAACGATGGATCATCCTTTCACAAAAGGAGGTGAAGGCATTGGCAGGTGACTTTTCAGAGGTTCAAGAAGCAATCAACGCAACCTCCCTTATCGTCTATGGCGGTACAGGTGAAATCACATGTGAAACCTTTGATGAAGGTAAATGGATTAACATCCATAACCTATTCGGACAAGTCATCGATCAATTCTACATGCAAGCAGGCATGAAGATTAACAAGAGTGTTAAAGCAGGCGTATATATTGTAAACGGACAAAAAATTATTGTAAAACCATAATTAATCATGGACAATCAGAGTGAAGTTCAGATTATATCCAGAAAGGCTGAATTAGACGAGAAGAAGAAATATTTTGAAACGGCTCAATTCAAATATAGCTGGAGATCCTACCAAAAAAGGATATTAGATGATTTGAACTATCACATGAATGACAATGCCCTGCACATAGTTGCACCTCCAGGATCGGGAAAGACCATTCTAGGGTTGGAAGTAGCAGTCCGACTGAACAAACCAACACTCATCTTAGCACCCACATTAGCCATCAGAGACCAATGGGTGACAAAATTTCGGGATCTTTTCCTTGCGTCCAATGACTCAATGGAATGGATCACCACAGATATACATCATCCAAAACACCTCACAATTGTCACCTACCAAGCGCTACACGCAGTTGCTACCAATACAAAGGTGATTGAGGTAGAATCATCAGAAGAGGAAGAGGTAGACGATGAGGAGACCAACCTCCCAGCAGTCAAAGCTGCATATACCGATCAACTCATCAAGAGTCTTGAGGATGTTCAAATCGGAACAATCATATTGGATGAAGCTCATCATCTAAAGAAAGAATGGTGGAAAACACTTTTTGCCATTAAGACATCCATCAAAGCAAAGATTGTAGCACTAACGGCCACGCCTCCCTACGACGTGTCGCCTACCGAATGGGATAAATATGTTCAGTTAAGCGGTGAGGTCGATGAAGAGATCTTCATTACCGAACTAGTCCGAGAAGGTGATATATGTCCCCATCAAGACCTCATCTACCTTTCTCAACCAACAGACGAAGAGCTTCTTGTCATCCATTCACAAAAAGAAAAACTCACAGCAGATTTCAATGCCCTTCTGGAAGATCCCGTCTTACTGGAAGCATTTTACAACCATCCCTTTCATCAAACCCCTCTAAAATATATCAAGGACATCCTTGATAACATAAACTACTATTATGCAATATGCATCTATCTCAAGGAACGAAATCAGATTCTGAAAGAAAACTTCATCAACCCATATTACTCACGATGTATTGACAATCAATCGTTTGATTACTCATGGGCAGAAATATTGCTAAATGGATATCTAAAAGGAAGCGATGATTATTTAAATAAATACAAAGAGCATCGAAGAAAACTATATAATCATTTAAAAGAGGATGGATTCATAGAAAACGGGGTCGTCAGTTTCACCGATCTTTCGTGGCTAAACAAGCGACTCTCCTCATCTTTAAGTAAATTAGAGAGCATTCAGGAGATTGTGGCACGAGAATATAAAAGCATGAATCAAGATCTTCGAATGGTGATTCTGACTGACTATGTAAGAAAAGAGTTTCTGAATGCCAATCCGAATAACAAGATTGATAAAATAGGCGTTATTCCCATCTTCGAGCATCTTCGAAGGAAGAATCAAGACCCCATCAAGATGGGAGTTCTAACGGGAAGTATTGTGATCATACCCGCAAGCAGCATCAGCAGAATGGATAGTTTATCACAAAACTCCCATGAGAAAAAGGAGCTGTGCATCACGTACGAACCACTTACATTTGCAGAGGAATACGTTATCGTCTCCCTATCCAGCGACAAGAAAAACAAATTGGTGGAATTCACCACCCAATTGTTCGAAGAGGGAGAGATAGAACTTCTTATCGGCACCAAATCCCTGTTGGGTGAAGGTTGGGATGCACCATCCATCAACTCTCTTCTATTAGCCACATTCGTAGGTTCTTACGTGCTATCCAATCAAATGAGAGGACGAGCTATCCGCTCATCAAACAGTAATCCACACAAAGCAAGCAACATCTGGCATCTTGCTTGCGCCTCAGATTTGCTTACCCACGGAGGCAATGATATTAGGCTACTAAGGAAACGATTTCGCTCGTTTGTAGGACTCACCAACACATCCCCACATTACATCGAAAAAGGAATAAAAAGATTAATGCTTCCTTCTCAATTCGATGCACAATCAATGAAGGAATACAACGACTTCAGTTTTCATCTGTCAGACGAACAATCCACACTAAATGAGAAATGGGATGAAGCACTCAAAAATGGTTCCGACTTCATGGAATTTGTGCATATTCCACATCCGTTATCCAAATCAAAATACACCGATCAAATCACGAAAATAGAGAAGAAGAAAAAGAATAGTCTCACAAAAACAGGCGTCTCTCTTCTTGTGATTTCAACCATCATGTTAATTCCAGGACCTTTTAACAAACTCGCATGCATCAGCATACCTCTCGCATACACATTATTCAACGCATATAAGTCCCTCTCTTCATATATAAAGGAACAGAAATATAATATTTCAAGGCATATAAAATCAATCGCTATGGCTCTTGTTCAAACGATGCAAGAAGAGAATATGATAACCCATTCAGATATCAAGATAGAGGTATTGAAAAAAGATGACGGCTCTGTGAATTGTCACCTAATAGGAGCCAGTTATGCAGAAGAGAAATTATTCACTAAGATGTTTGTAGAGTTGTTCGAACCAATCAACAACCCTCGATACATGATAAAAAGGATAACCGAAAACGAACCCGTCAACAAACTGCCTCAAAAGAAGGATGAACAAGAGTTGGAGTTCGACTTTAAAAACAAAATCTATTTTGCCGTACCTGAGATGTTGGGATTAAACAAGATATCAGCCAACCATTTTGCCACGAACTGGGAGGAATACGTAGGGAAATGCGAACTCATCTATCTCAAAAATCAGAACGGACACAAAGAGTTACTGAATGCCAAGACATTAGCTCTAGAAGAGCACAAAGATGATGAGGAAGAAGATACTATCATCGAACGATGGTCTAATTAAAAAATTTTATACCTTTGCAGTCGAATAAGACAATAAATTTCAATTAAGAAAATGGAGTACGAATTACCAAAAGACATCAATATGCTCTTCAGTTTCATCAATATGAAATTGAGAGACGAGTATTCATCGCTCGACTCACTCTGCGACGATCTCAACATCAATGAAGAGGAGCTGGTTCATAAACTTGCCTCTGCTGGATTTGAATACAACAAAGAGATGAATAAGTTTTGGTAAGCCTTCTATAAATAACTTTTTATCTGCACCTTAGCAATAGGTTCATTCACTCCATACTCTCATATAATTTCCGATAGAAGGGATGTTTTGTCAAGGTAGAGGCATTGCCGATGATGAAGAGTTTCATCCTCGCACGTGTCATGGCAACATTCATTCTTCTCAGTTCTCGAAGGAAGCCAATGTTTCCCTCGTCATTGGAGCGAACCAAACTAATGATAATCACATCTCTCTCCTGCCCCTGAAATCCATCCACCGAATTGATTGTGATCTGACGACGAAACGGTTTCAACACCTTATTCTGATTGACCAACCTACGCAGATAATAGACCTGTGCTTTGTAGGGTGAGATCACCCCGAAGTCTATTCTCTCCTCCTTTACGCGATGGAAGCCTATTTTTTCAATAAAATGCTCCAAGACCTGGATTACCAGTTCCGCCTCCTGCCGATTGACCCTACCTGCCGTCTGCTCCACATACTCCTCCGAGAAATCGAAAGGTTCCGTATTTATCCATTCCATCGGTTTTTCATAGTCTAACACTCCCCTATACCGAACCTCCTCGGCAGCCGTCAGTTGACCATCATAAAACCAATCGGAAGAGAATCGCATGATCGATTCATTCATCCTGTATTGCACATTCAGAAGCGACACCACAGAGGGTTTGCGTTCCGTCAGTTTCTCCATCAACGTATGAGCCAATCCGGCTCTCTCTGCCTCAAAACACTTGATGGTGGGCGGCAATTGCTGATGATCACCCGCAAAGATTACACGATGACACTTCGTGATGGGAATCCAACAAGCTGCCTCGAGGGCCTGCGCAGCCTCATCGATGAACAACGACTGAAAGGTTCGTCCGTATAGCAGATGATTGGCTGCCCCCACTAACGTACAAGCCACCACTCTCGACTCAGCAAACAGGCTCTCTCGTATCTCATATTCAAGAGACTCCGCTTTCTCCTTCACCGCCATCGCCTTATCCTTGTTGGTACGATACAATTCACGCACCGTCTTACGCATACCCCACAACGTAGCATATTGCGGATGAGACTCAAACCTACGCTCATAGGTATAAGAAAGCATCTTATCATTCACACGAGTCGGGTTACCAATGCGTAGCACATTCACCCCACGATCTACCAACTGTTCCGAGATCCAATCCACCGCCATATTGCTCTGTGCACAGACCAGGATCTGACTCTCCCGGCGCAACGTCTCATAGATTGCCTCGACCAAGGTGGTGGTCTTGCCCGTTCCCGGAGGACCATGAACAATGGCAACATCCTTGGCTCTTAATATTAGATTGATAGCCTTCTCTTGTGAAGCATTCAACCAGGGGAATCGAACAGGACTGAATTGAAGGAAGCCAGCTTCTTTATTGCCCAACAATATCTCTCGGAGGTCGAACAAGCGACCATCCTTCACATGCATCACCCGATCGAGCGCTTCAAACATCGCCCGATAACTACTCTCATCAAAGCTCAACTGAACCCCCAAA
>JAFRNH010000084.1 GCA_017430235.1 Paludibacteraceae bacterium
CCAACTGATTGAACCGCTTCTCCTGATAATATCGCTCAATATCTGGCAGGATAGTCTTCTCCAACAGATTGGCTCGTATCACAAAGAGCGTCATATCCGTCCACTGCTTGATGATATCCGCATCCGTCACAATCTCCACTGGCGGACAATCGACAAAGACATAATCATACTGACTACGCAACTGCTCAATCATCGCACCCAAGCGCTTGCCTGCCAACAACTCGGCTGGATTAGGTGGTATCGTACCCACTGGCAACACATCCACATGCTCCTTATGTTGTATCAACCCTTCGAGTTTGTCGGTCTTACCACTCAGGTAGTTCACCACTCCTTTGTCACCTTTACAATCAAAGGCACCCGATAACGTCTTCTTACGTAGATCGAGATCAATCACCACCACCTTCTCATCCTTCAATCCAAACGACGAAGCAAGGTTGCTCGATATAAAGGTCTTACCACTGTTCACATTGGCACTCGTCACCATGATCACCTTCTTGTCTCCCAACATAAAGTCGATATTGGTACGCACCACACGGAACGCCTCGTTCACCACATCACGCGACTGATGTTTCACCACGATATTGATCGGTTCTTTTTTCTTCTTCTTTCGTAACAGAGCAAACAGACTCTTCTTCTCTCCTGCCTCCACCTGCGGTATTTCTCCCACAAACGGCGCGGACATACCCTCTAAGTCTTTTCTGCCTCGCACCTTGGTGTTGAAACTCATCATCAAATAGATCACACCCAACGGCAATAGCAAACCTAACAGCAATGCCCCCAACAGAATCTTCTTCTTTTGTGGTGCCACCGGCAGATTCGACCCTCCATATTCGGGTTCCATGATCACACGCGTGTTGTATGGCACGAAAGTCTGCGAGATCTCATTCTCCTCCTTCTTCTGCAACAGGAAGAGGTAGAGACCCTCCTTCACCTTCTGCTGACGCTCAGCCGACAATAGGTGACCTGCCTGCTTCGGATTGGAACTGATACGTGAGTTCACCTTCTCACGGTTCGACTCCACTGCCTGCAACTGCAGACGAGTGGCGGAGATATAGTTGCTCACCGAACTCACAATGGCAGAGCGCAAGGCACTCATCTGCATGTCGAGATCCTTCACCAAGAGGTTCTCTTCACTACTGCTACCCACCAAGCGATTGCGTTGCAAACAGAGCTTGTTGTATTCCGACACCTGCGAGAGGATGGTCGATTCCGACAATCCCACATTTGCAGGCAAGAGCTGATCACTGCTGGTCTTGATGTAGTTGAGCAGGAAGTCGGAAACAGAAAGTTGGTTATTCAACTCCTGTATCTTACGCTCGATCTCAGCCGCCATGTGTAGGTCGATGCTGGCTGTAGAGGCCACATCGGGCAGACGCTGACTACTCTTGTAGGTAGCGATATCATTATCCACTAAGGTCAAATCGGCCTCCAAGAGGTGGAGACGATCATTGATAAACTCAGTGGTCTTATAGGTAATCTCATTCTTATCCTTCATCCAGAACTCTTTGTAGACAGCTACGAGTGTATGAAGGGCATCAACGGCACGTTCCACATTCTCGTCGGTATAGGAGAGGTCGATCACGGTGGATGCCTTGTCTCTTAATGTAACAGCCAACTTCGATTTGAAACCTTCGATGGCAGAGAAACTGCTTCGGTGACTGACCCGAATAGCAGTTTTGACAGGATCACCCTGATAGAAAAGATTCGGCTTAACACAAACCGTACCGATTGGTGTGGAGAGGGTGTCGCCCCACGAGGTGATCAGTTCTTCCTTCACCTCCTCTTTGCCGATTTTAAAGTCTGAGAGCAACAGATCGTTCTCGTTGCGTGGGGTGATGCAGAGCGAAACGACCTCTGATTCATCCACATCGATGAATTCGACCTTGATTGGCAGAGAGGAACCATAGAGCACCTCATCACGCAATAATCCTGGCAGGCGATATTCGTCGTTGAGTTGCAATCGGCGAATCACCTCATGGTTGATATCGGGCGATTGGAAAGTGGCAATCTCGTTGGAGATATTAACGCTGCTCTGAATCATTCCGAAGTCGGAGAGCGACTGAGCCACACTACCGCTGAGAGAATGTCCGTTGCGTTCCTCCTTGATCAGAACAGATGATACCTTCTGATAGGTGGGAACCGTTCGCACCACATAGAACACAGCGAGTGCAAGTATCACGAGGACAGAGCCCAGCACCCATTTCCATTTAGAGAGGTAAACGACAAAGAGGTCTTGAAAATCCACCTCCGCATTATCCGTTAGTTGACGGGTATTGTTCGTTGTATTTTTCGTCTCCATACGTTATTTAATTGCCATTACTATTTACTTTATTATATTATTAACCAAGACAGCCACCGAGGTAAGGAAGGAAGCGACCGACACCCAGAAGGAGGCCGACTTCACTGTGTTACCATTGACGGAGGAGTCGCCCGCGCGTTTCTTATTAGGTGTCACATAGACCACGTCGCCTTGTTGCAAGAAGAAGGCTGGCGAGGCATAGATGTTTTGTCCGCTGGTGAGGTCCATTTTATAGAAGATATCCCCTTCTGGTCCCTTACGGACAACGGTGAGGTTATGACGGTCTCCGTAGATTGTAAGGTCGCCAGCCACACTGATGGCATCTAAGATGGTGAATCGATCTTTGTCGAGGCGGAAGCGTCCAGGGTTTTTCACCTCACCGAGGACGGAGACGCCAAGGTTGGTGAATTCAACCATCACGACGGGGTCTTTCACTTGGTTGCTCTCCACCAGTTTTTGTTGGATAGTGGAGGCCACCTCCTCACGTCTTAATCCCTCCACATGCACTTTGCCAAGGATGGGGAAGGTGATGTCGCCATTGGAGTCGACCGTATAGCTAGTGACGTTTTCCGATGCATAGGAGGAGGTAGGCAGATAGCCACCGCTCAAGGTTTCAGCACCAGCAATACGTCGGTTGTAGTAGATTGGGTTGAAGATCGCGGCGATTTGAGGGTCGCGGCAGTTGACAAGGATCAGCACCTTGTCGTCGGGTTTAAGGGTAATGCTTTGTTCATACGAAGCATGTATCTTTGCGGCATTGCCAGCATCCTGCATATAGGCGATGTCTTTGATATTGGCACAAGAGGTGCCGAAAAGAATCATCACCAAGAGGCATAATTCTAATCCAAAAAATTTAGACTTCATATTGTATTTGATACTTGTTTGACAAAATTAATATTCCCATAAAAAGTATTCACCATTCGATGCGAGGTGCAAAGATAAAGAGAATTTCAAAAAGCAAGCAAAATTCTCTGCAAAATTCAGGGATTTGATGCATGATCGATCGGGGCGAATAGCTATTCGCCCTTACGGATGGAGCCCCGCCGCATCGTACGGGCGAATTGCTATTCGCCCTTGGTGATGATTGATCCATCCTTCATCATTCCATTCGCCCTTGATGATTGCGCCATCATTCATCATCCTTCCCATTTCCGGCATTTGATGCATGATCGATCGGGGCGAATAGCAATTCGCCCTTACGGATCCCCGCCGCAGCATCGTACGGGCGAATTGCCATTCGCCCTTGGTGATGATTGCTCCATCCTTCATCATTCCATTCGCCCTTGGTGATGTCCGCGCCATTGATGCATTTTACCAAATCTCAGTCATTTTACGAGATTTGGTAAAACAAACGAGCAAAACTCTTACCAAATCAATCTTTTTTTGAGGGGAATGGTAAAACCTACACAAACAAATCATCAGCAACCACCTGGCTATCAATTAGCGATGAATATTTATTATCAGACAATCCGTACGTAGTGACGAATGTTTGCAAAACGCCTTTCGTCACCTTCGCTGTCGAACAAAAAACTGCAGTACGTTCGAGAATTTTATCATAGTATTTTTTCTCCAACGTATATGGCAAAACACTAAACTTCATCTCGCACACATTAAGCATTCTGTCGGCTCTATCTATTATCAGATCTATCTGCGAGGTATTATCACGCCATGTGCTTACGGCTGTAGCCATACCACTTATACCAAGTTTCTGTTTTATTTGTTCGATATGCAGTAGGCAAACCAGCTCGAATGTATAACCTTGCCATACAGACAAAGATGGTCGGTTAATGTTATGAGTCCAATAATGTGGATCTTTTGATTTATCGTTTTCAATAAATCGGAAATAAAACAACGTGTATGGATCTGACAGTTTGTATATGGTATTCTTAATCTTTCGATTGTAATGTGCAAAACTTATCACAAAGTCGCACCGTTCGAGATTACTAAGCATTTTCGAGAACACTCCACCCTGCATATTTGTTTTTTCCGACAACTGCTGGCGTGTCAGTCCCGATTTGGTTTCCGACAAAGCCTTAACAATTGAAATATATTTATCGGCCGAATTAAACAATACTTTATACAATTCATCAAACTCCATTCGTAGTTTTGCATTTTTTGCAAAAAACAATTCGTCAATATTTTGGGCAAGGCTTTTCTTAAAATCGACCAGACTCAAATAATATGGGATTCCACCCATAACCATATACAATTGCAAGACTTGATATCGATCCCATTTTCCACCTTTAGAAAGCATATATTTTTCAACTTCAGCAAGCGTGAATGGACGAAGATATATCTGACGTGTTACCCTGTTGTATAGACCACCTTGATTGGCAAAAAGTTTATCAGCCATCCATGATGTGGCCGAGCCACTCGCAACTAACAATATGTCATCGCGCAATGCAGCCCATCCATTCCAAAAGTTTTCAAAAGCTTTTACAAATTTCGATCCGGGTGTATCTATCCATGGCATTTCGTCAATAAATATAACCTTCCGACGTTTTGTTGGCAAAGCCGACAAAAACTGCCGAAGCATTTCAAAAGCATCTATCCAACTTGATATGGGCGACAAATAAGTAGTCTTACTATACTCTTTGAGTGCAAGAGCGAAATTGCGCAGTTGTTCAGATTCGGTTAGATTGTGACCACCAACATATCGAAATGCAAATCTGTCCTTAAAGGTTTTATTCACAAGATATGTTTTCCCGATACGCCGCCGACCATACACAACAACAAATTCAGATTGTTGTGATTTATAACATTGCTCTATCTGTGCAATTTCGTCTTTCCTTCCTACCAAAATATTCATATATAAGCATTTACACCGACAAAGATAATATATTATCTCGAATATCCTTTACCAAATCGCACTTTTTTTTCGAGTTTTGGTAAAATCAACCACAATGCATCTTACCAAATCTTTGTCTGGGCACCATGAACGAATGACGGTACAGAAGCATATTCCCCATGGGCGAATTGCCATTCGCTACGCAATCGGCACGACCTCAATCAATTCACAATTCAATATGGATTCGATTTTTGAAATCGTATCTAATGTGAGATTTTCATGTCCTTTGACTATTTTATTTATGTATTGTGGAGAGACACCCATCTCTTCAGCCAATTTCTTTTGCGACATTCCTGTCTCCTTTAATCTTTTCAATATAGCAATAGCTATTTGAGAGGATCTTTTCAACCACTCCCTATTAACCCTACGAGTTTCGGAGATTTCTCTCCAGTTAGACTCTCCTGTTGTTAATTTATTTAGTATATCGGTATTGCTCATGATTATTCTTCTATTAAGGGTTCTATTTCTTTACTGATTTCCACACCATTATTTTTCAACCAATGCGCTACGAATTGCAATCTATTCAGTTCGACTCTCAACTCTTCTTGTTCCTGCATCGTACGAACTAATTTAATGGCTCCTCCTGTAATGACATATTTATTCACATCAATTTTTATTGCATACAATCGCAACAGAGATGGTTTTTCGTCTATTGTTTTTCCGTACGCTTTGCTTTTCACCAAATTTATTTCATAACAATTTTTCGAAAGTATATGAAATTCATTATCAAAATCATTTTCTTCTTCAAGTCTCTCAAGAAAGCTGTCAGCTTCGTCTTGTATCATTTCAACCAACTCTTCAAGAGTATACCGTCCCCATGTTTCTGAATTTTCTATCAATACCTTGTGACTTTCCAAAAAATCGAATAAGTACTCAGCATCAAACCATTCATTAAACACTTTGTCAAAAGAGCACTCATGATCCCCGTCATAGAGAACGCTCCATATTTTATTTGCAAAGATAGATTTTAGTTTCATTATAATAAACTTAAAAGTTGATTTTTTTATTATTTTTTTTCAGGTTATTTCCTCACTCTTCACAGGAACCACACAACTCATGCCTTCGCATATTCCAACATTTGATGCTTGATCGATCGGGGGCGAATAGCAATTCGCCCTTACGGATCCCCGCCGCATGCCGCGTACGGGCGAATTGCCATTCGCCCCAATATCGTGCTTCTTTAGGATTATGAGAGCCCACGTCCGTCAGGACAGAGAAAAATACTGAGGTATCTTTCTCACCATCTTCAGTATCTTGATTAGGGGAGCTGGGCGCAAGCCATATTTATGGAATGCTTGTATATCCTCTCGCCAGACGATTTTGCGTTTAGATGCATCCGTAGACAATCCTCCCAAACGCATGGTGATGATACGGCGGTGCAGATAGGTAACATCCAGCGAATTGCGCCAGAGATAGAGTACGAGCCAATCGGTATCGGCAGCAATGCGGTAGTGTTGCTCGTCATAGAGACCGACTTGCTGAATCACATTGCGTTTCACGTAGCAAGTAGGGTGCAGAGGGAGCCAACCCCAGCGGACTTTAGATCGACTGTATTTTCCACTTTTCCAATTTCTGACGATATGGTTGGTGTTGTGGGCATCTACAAAGACACCATCACCATAGAGGAAGTCGGCACCAGAGCGTTGCAATTCGGCAGCGATGTCGGAGATCACGTGGTTATCGCTAAGCACGTCGTCGGAATGGACGAGGCCGACGACATCGCCAGTAGCCATGCGAATACCTTTGTTGATAGCCTCATACATCCCATGATCTGGCTCAGAGATATATTTGACAGTGATTGTCTCAGGCGCATCAGCGATTATTTTTTCTATCACTTGCTGACTACCATCGGTCGATGCACCATCCACAATGATATACTCGATATCATGATAATCCTGCGTCAACACGCTATGTATAGCATTGACAATGGTAGTGGCACGGTTGTAACATGCGGTGATGATGGAGATTTTCATACTATGAAAACTTTGATTGTTCTACGTCGATATATTTTTATTATGGAATCACTCCTTAATTGTGCGTACCCGAATCTTCTGTGCTGGATTGCCCTGATATATTCCATACGCCTCTAAATCTTTTGTTGCGATACTTCCCACTGTGAGTATGGCACATTCATCCACAACGACACCCGGACAGACAACTGATTGTGCACCAATCCAAGCACCATCATGTATTACAATCGGTGCGTTCCGATAGGGCATCGATGGAACCGTATAATCATGATTGCCAGTCAGAAGCATAGCGCCCTGACTGATACAAACATCCGATCCAATGGTTACCTCATCAATATTATCAATCCAGACATTTTCTCCAATCCAACAATTGTCTCCAATGGTTAAATACCAAGGAGACTTTATTATCACATTGTTTTTTATTACGATGTTTTTACCCATCTTAGCACCAAACAACTTCAGCAGGAACAATTTCAAGCCCTGAAATGGATTCCATGAAGCACGTACAAAAAAGCAATTCACAAAATACCAAACAATCTGCTTTAGTTTTGATGCACCCTTGTCATAATCTGCAGGTGAAAAAGAAGATAGAGAAACTGGGGTCATAATCTATTATTTATTAGAAAATAATCATCATTCAACATATTGAGAGCATGAGTATGCAACATCATCTGTCAATAGCACCTTGTAAGACTTTCAAGATATACTTCTCCATAATCGCAGCATGGAGTTTCTGTCCTGCATCATTGATATGAATACCATCACGATACATTTTACTAGTGATTCCTTCATCTAAATCTCTAATTATTGGAATATTATTAACCGCACACCATTCAATAATCTCTTCTCCCTGACTATCGTATGCGCCGGCCTTCAATTCCGGCAATGTGGCATGGAGAGTCACTATCATTGGAATTCCAGCAGAATCTGCCATCATCTTAAGACGAGAAAAGCCAGGATTGAATATCATAGCACCTCCATTCATGCGCTTGTCAATACCATTGAGCACTTTCTGGTCTGGATCAAGTTCGCCA
>JAFRNH010000085.1 GCA_017430235.1 Paludibacteraceae bacterium
AAGAGGAACTGAATGGTTTCTTGAAATCATCGCCATATATAGAATAAATCACTTTAGAATTCTTAAAGAACGGATCCGTGTTAAATGCTTTTTTGATGTAGATAGGCGTCAATGCCGTCATCCAACCTTGACAATGAATGATATCTGGTGTCCAACGCAACTTCTTCACAGTCTCCAACACGCCGCGCACAAAGAAGATGGAACGATCCTCATTGTCATCAAACTCTACGCCAGACTCATCTGCCACTGTGAATTTACGATGGAACAAATCATCATTATCTATGAAATAAACCTGCATACGTGCAGATTGAATGGATGCCACTTTAATAATCAACGGATGGTCCGTATCATCTATTATTAGATTCATGCCAGAAAGACGAATCACCTCATGCAACTGGTTCCTTCTCTCGTTAACACACCCAAACCTTGGCATAAAAGTTCGTATCTCTCTTCCCTTTTCCTGTATTGCTTGTGGCAAATATCTACTCATATTAGCCACTTCGTTCTCTGGCAAATACGGAGTTATCTCTTGTGAAATGTATAAAACCTTAACTGTATCCATTCGTTTTTAATTTGTCATACAAAAATAGGAAAAATGAACCAAAATGCCAAATTTTCATTTTTTTTCTTTTTAATGCTTTCGACTCTCAAATATAATTGTTTCCTTTGCAGAATATTTCGTAGCAATGATTGTTGCATGGCAACTTTTTGAAAATTGAAAAGACAAAATTAATAAGATATGAAGGTTTACAAAACAGTTTTAGGCCTTTCCAATGCATTGGAAAAGTACCGCAAAGAGGGCAAAAAAATTGGATTTGTCCCTACTATGGGTGCCTTACATAATGGTCACCTATCCTTAGTGAAAAAATGTGTTGCTGAAAACGACGTGTGTGTAGTGAGCGTCTTCGTCAACCCTACTCAATTCAACAACAAAACGGATCTCGAAAAATATCCGCGCACTGTTGATGCTGATGTGAAACTACTTCAAAGCGTAAACTGCACCATTGCCTTCGTCCCTTCTGTTAAACAGGTATATCCTAAACCAGACAAGCGTCAATTCAACTTCGCTCCGCTCGACCAAGTAATGGAGGGTCCGTCTCGTCCTGGTCACTTCAACGGTGTGGCTCAAGTGGTAAGCCGTTTCTTCGATATCGTAAAACCTCAGAAAGCTTACTTCGGAGAAAAAGACTTCCAACAACTTGCTATCATCCGCGAAATGGTGAAACAACTTAAATTGCCTATCGAAATCGTTGGATGCCCTATCGTCCGCGAAGCTAGCGGATTGGCTCTCAGCAGCCGCAACGCTCGTCTCTCCGCTTCCGAGAAAAAAACAGCTGTCAAAATATCTAAGGCTTTGTTCGAAAGCGTCGATATGATGAAAACAAAAAGCGTCGAAGAGGTGAAAAACTGGGTGATCAACAAAATCAATGAAGATCCTATTCTGAATGTTGAATACTACGAAATTGTTGACTCCTTTACTCTTCAGAGCATAAAGAAATGGTCGGACTCAGACCATATCACAGGATGCATCACCGTCTACTGCGGTGAGGTGAGACTGATCGATAATATCCAATACAAGAAATAATCGCTTATGCAAGTTCAATTGTTAAAATCAAAAATCCATCGCGTGACCGTCACGGAAGCCGATTTGAATTACATAGGTAGTATCACCATTGACGAAGAGCTGATGGAGGCCGCAAACATTCTCCAAAACGAAAAGGTCTTCATTGTCAACAATAACAATGGAGAACGATTGGAGACCTACGCCATCAAGGGTGAGCGTGGTTCTGGCGTCATCTGTCTCAATGGCGCTGCCGCTAGAAAGGCTGCACCTGGTGATATCATCATCATCATGGCTTTCGGCATAATGGACTACGAAGAGGCAAAGACATTCAAGCCTGCCGTTATCTTCCCTGATACAGCAACAAACAAGCTGATTAAATAATTCTTCTATAAACAATGCGCAGACAAAACTTGACGTGCGCATAACCTAAATTAAGAGACAAAAAAAAGAGACGATTTGTAATCGTCTCTTTTTGCTTTCTATTCTATCGCTAATTACTTCAACTTTATCGTCTTGATTATATCTGTACACTCTTCGTATGCGTTCGCCGAACTAAGATCATCCAACACACTCACCATGGCGCCATAGATCACACCATTGTTATAGAACATATACAAATCTCTCTTACCTGTGTGGGTACTGCGTGAACCACCCAATGGTGCTTGTAAATAATAACATGGATATCCATTCACCATAGTACCTGTGTATTCTGGTACCGAAGAATAATCTACCGTCAACAGATTCTCAAACACTTTCTTTCTATACTGTACAATGAAATCTACTGCATCCTCTTCTGATGTAGGTTGATACAAGAAACGCAAGAGATAAATACTGGTTGGATACGATACCTTTCCAGTCTCCGCATTCACAATCGAGTCTTTTCTCAAAGCTAACGTCACCACACTGGCTGAATCACCCAACACAGTAGCATCCAAATAATTATTCGTCCATGCATCAACCGGACAAATAACTGATATGCCATACTTATCATTCACCTTTACATGATCTGGATCTACAACATCTTCTGGTCTGACGTTATTATTTCCTTCCTCCTCTTTTTGACAAGAGACGAACATAGAAGAAAAAATGGAGAGAATTAACAAATAAAAAATTTTTTTCATGATACCCAAATTTTATATAAACACACAAAATAAATAAACACACATTGAATAATATATCACTTGAATGTGCCCAAGATGAGATTCGAACTCACACGCCGAAACCGGCACTACCCCCTCAAAGTAGCGTGTCTACCAATTCCACCACCTGGGCAAAAAAAATTGACAGCCTCAACTGTCAATTTCAGAGGAGAGCGAAAAACGGGACTCGAACCCGCGACCCCAACCTTGGCAAGGTTGTGCTCTACCAACTGAGCTATTTTCGCATACTTTTTCACTTGCGCTCCGCTCACCAGTTTCACTCATTTCCTTGCCAAGGTTGGAAAACCTTTTTTTATTTCTTGGGACAAGGTTGTGCTCTACCAACTGAGCTATTTTCGCATAATTTCAATCAACTGAGCTAAAAAAAACGTTTCACTTAACATTTATCTCAATTGCAGTGCAAATTTACAACTTATTTTTTTATTTCCAAATACTATTGGATTTTTTTAGAAAAAAAATATGAAGATATTGTCATCACTGTATGGGCGAATAGCATTCGCCAACACTATTATCAACGTACAATGTTATACCTTTATCAAATTATGACATTCGGCTTTTATAATCTTCATAACCGAACTCTCTCAATTTCACCAATTTATCCTCCTTCGTCCACAAATACAAGGCTGGGTGTGAGATACCATTGAACATCGTTGTCTTCACTGTCGTATAGTGAATCATATCCATCAAGACGATTTTTTCGCCTATCTGCAACTCATGGTCAAAACTCCAATCGCCGTAGAAATCGCCCGACAAGCAACTGTTGCCTCCCATTCTGTAGGTGTAGGCACCACCCTCCACCGCAGTTAAGATAGCTGGCTTATATGGCATCTCCAAACAATCCGGCATGTGACATGCAAAAGAGACATTCAGAATGGCTGTCTTTATTCCATGATTTTCAACAATGTCAACCACCTTGGACACCAACTCTCCTGTCTGCCATGCAAAGGCACTACCAGGCTCCAATATCACCTGCAACCATGGATAACGCGAACGGAAAGCCGTCAGCACCTTAATCAGATGCTCTACATCATAGTCTGCCCGCGTCATCAAATGTCCACCGCCAAAATTAATCCACTTGATCTGCTTGAAATATTTAGAGAACTTCTCCTCCACCACTGCCAACGTACGCTCTAAATCATACGATGTCGATTCACATAACGTGTGGAAATGAAGTCCTTCAATGCCTACTGGCAACTTTTCGCCCAACAGATCAGCTACAACACCCAAGCGTGAACCGGGTGCACAGGGATTATATAAATCCGTCTCCACATCCGAAAACTCTGGATTAACACGCAATCCGCATGAAATGGGATGCGACACCTTCTTGGTCTCCGGATAGAAACGTGAAAACTGTGTCAATGAATTAAAGGTGATGTGACTACTGCACTCTGCTATCTTAGGAAACTCCTCCTCGGTATAGGCTGGCGAATAGGTATGCGCCAAGTTACCCATCTCCTCGACCGCAAGACAAGCCTCAGAAAGGGAACTTGCCGTTGAATAAGGGATATACTCACGAACAATGGGGAAAACCTTCCACAAAGCAAACGCCTTGAAAGCAAGGATAATCTCCACTCCTGCCCTCTCCTTCACCGATTTAATCAGGGAAAGATTGCGTCTAAGGCGAACCTCATCCACCACATAGGCGGGTGTGGGCACTTGTGCATAGTCAATCATACGCCATTCGGTTTATTTTGTTACACAAAGTGCATTGTTCAAGGCAACAATCGCAGCTGAATAATCCTTTCGATCAATAACAAACTGCATATTCACCTGACGCAATGACTGTGCGAAACATTCAATATTGATATTATTGTCACACAACGCCTTGGCTGCCTTATACAAGAAGCCTGGGTGAGCTATGTTGGTACCCATGCAACAAACGATAGCTACATCCTTGACTGTCACTTGATAGAACTTCTCCGACAACTCTTCAATCAAACCTTTAGATTTAGGTTTGTCCCAAATCACCATCGTGATGCTATTTGCATTGGTGGATTTCAAGATATAACTAACATCATGTTTCTCAAATACTTGCATAATACGAAGATCGAAACCCACTTCACCTACCATCATAGGGTCGTGAACCTCAACAGCCAATACCTTGTCTGTACCTGAAACTATCTCAATACGAGATTTCTCCGCTACATAATTCTTAGAGATCAACGTACCAGGGTGCTCTGGTTCGAAGGTGTTTTTGATACGGATATTGATTCCTGCCAACTCCAACGGCTTAGATGCCTTAGGGTGGATAGCCTCCATACCGACATCAGCCAACTGATCAGCCACCATGAAGTTGGTGTTACCCACGATGATGGAATTCTCCTTGCCCACCAACTTAGGATCGGCAGAAGACAAGTGGAACTCTTTATGGATAACAGCCTCATCCGCCTTCACCTCGACAGCGATCTTTGAGAATGTCACCTCAGAATAGCCACGGTCGAAAGCACGCATGATACCTTCAGTACCCTTGGTGTAACCCGTTGCCACACACAAAGTCTTGGAGAAATCGATTCCCTCAAAAGCTTTATGGATACGTTGGTCGATGGTCAATGCTTCAGAATCGTCGAAACCACAAAGGTCGATGAACTTAGCATTGATACCATTATTCTTTATGATATTTACAGAATTGAAAGCAGAGTGAGCCTCACCGATGGAGGACAAAATCTCGCGAGCCGCCAGATAGAGATCTTTACGATCGACATAGCCAGAAGCCAAAACATTATGCATAGAACGCAAGAAACTCTTTGCCTTTTCTATACGGTTGATGATAAACTCATCGGCTACCTTCTGATCCAATTTGATCTCTTCATAATCACGGTTGAGAGCGATCAGTTTCTGACAAAGCTCATCCAGAGCAGCCTCGTAATTGTCATCATTCAAAAACTTCACATAAATACCAGGTGCACCTGTTTTCTTGTGTTCCAACAACCAGTTTGTCACATTATTGTAGGCAGACACCACGAAAATACGGTTATACATCTCTGCCCCACTTCTCTTACCGATGATAATGTTGTTCAAGACATCCTTGAACTGCGACATGGAGGTTCCTCCAATTTTTTCTACTGTTAACATATAATGTTTTCTTTTTATTATTCAAAATAAACCAAGGTGCAAAAGTAAGAAAAAACATATTATTAACCTAAGATGAGGCGACTTAAAACAATTTTTTTAAGTGTGAGACACACTTTTCCATACATACTTCACATCCATATTTATCCATATATCTGGCATATTTTCGACTTTCCGTAACATATCATCATCTCCAATTGTTTCTGCTGTTTTTCTCACCTCTTCTTGCAACATTAACGTGCTTGCTTTAAATGACATCTTTTTGGGCAAATAAATTTTGTCTGCAATTTTCTCAAATTCTACTTTCAGCGTATTCGAATCTATTTTTATCAATGACCAACTGTCACTTGTTATCCATACATCCATCTTCATGGTGTATCCTTTCTGTTTTTTCGTTCCTCGACATACGTATATAGAAACATCATCTTGTTGAATAGTAGAAATCAATGACCACTGCATTTCATCTACTTGTTTTTTAACATTTTTACTATCAAAATTAAATAGTCCAAGAACTTTTGTATCCTCTTCATCAGGTAACAACGTCTTTATTTCCTTCTGAGTCAATGGCACATTGCAGCTATCCAGTTTAGCGTTCAATCCTATTTCCTTTTTCCCATTATAGGTTAATTCTTGTGACACTTGGGCAGAAAGCGTTGGATGGTCGAAGAAAAGATTCACCAGCTTTCGATATCTCGAGAACAACAAGGCAATCTTGACAATTCTTTTCCATTTTTTAGGTACTTCGTTGATGTTTTGACTATATCGACGAACTTCTGATGCTTGATAACTCTTTATACTACCGATATTTTTTTTGTTATTTTCAATCATCTTCATTATAATCATCTTCGCAGATTTCACGCTATCAGTTACGATAACCTGAGGCAATAAAGTTTCATCCATCAAAGAGTCTTCATAGCTCTCAAAGAGATTCTCATTCTCCTGAGCACAAACGAAAGTGAACGGCAACAGGAACAAAGCAAAAATGAAAATTTGTTTTACAAAATTAGTAGGACTCATATCTCTCGTAAATTTCTTCCAAAGGTATATCCAATTATTATCTTTCAAAACTTTTTCTATCTATTTGCGAAGAGATAATAAAAATGGGCATTCATCGTTAATGTTTTTGTAAAGTATGCAAATAAACTACCCCAAAAATATTTCATATCTTTGTCATATTCTTGTAAAATAATTAACAAAATATAAAGTTTAAATCTATGAAGCATAAGTTGTTTCTTCCCTTAACAATTGCCACTTTATGTGGTCAACTGTTTATTTCATGCAGTAAGACAGGACCTGTATCGACAGAGCCAATCAAAGATTCCACATTGGTAAACCTTAACACCTACTTCGACTCCATCGCTCCTCGCTGCATGGGATCCATACTGATCACCCAAGGCGATTCCGTGATTTACAAAAGAAATATGGGCTATGCCGACATTGAAGCTCAAGTGCCTATCACCGACACTACACTTTTCAAAATCGGTTCCATCACAAAATCATTCACCGCTTTACTCACGCTTAAGGCAATCGAGGCGGGTAAACTTTCGCTGGACGATACGCTTAGCAAGTTCTTTCCAAACGTAACTATTCCAAATGCCGACAGAATCACCATCTTCCAACTGCTTCACCACCGAAGCGGAATCCAAGATTATGGGAACGATATAGAAGGCGCCTTATTAGAATTAGGCCAACAGCCACAGTCAAAAGAGCAGATGCTGGAGCGATTCTCCCAACTCAAAACCAACTTTGAACCTAATGCTGCATATAGATATTGCAACACCGGATATGTGTTGCTGGCTTACATTCTGGAACAGGTAAATGACAAAAGCTACGCGGAGTTGGTGAAGGAGCAAATCGCAGAGCCTCTCGGACTGACACATACATACAGTCTGTCAGATTCAATCAGCACTAAATCATACAGATACGATGAAAATTGGCAAGTCGCACCTCTATGTCATCCATCAGTTTGTTACGGTTCCGGAGATATTGTTTCCAACGCGAAAGAGTTAAGCAAATACGCTTATGCGCTCGGAACAGGTTTCTTCGGGAAGGAGATTCTTGCACAAATGACCAATTTCATTGATGGGTATGGAATGGGATTATTTAGTATGGAAATGTTTGGTATACCAAGCGAAGATGGCAAATTACACTTTTACCATGGAGGTCTAATCGAAGAATACTACTCATGTATGAAATATGACGACGGACAAGTCACCATCGCATTGTTCAATGGATTAGGAATCAATCATTCCTCCCTACAATGGTACATAAACTCCATTCAAAATGGAGATAAGGTTTACATTCCTAGCTTGCATTTTATGACATTAGACAGTCTACAAATAAACGAGTATGTCGGTGAATATATTTGCGACAGTGACACATTAAGCATGACAAACAACGGCAAATATCTTATAACCGAATCATTAGGTGCTCCATGGCCGATAAAATTCGAGGCAAGTACCAAGGATTTCTTCCGAAGTCTTGAATTCGATATAGACCTAACGTATAACGCCACCAGAGATTCAATCCAATTCCGCATGGGAGGAGATAATCTAATTTTTGTGAAGAAGAAGTGATATATACATTTTTACGCAATAATTTGAATTACCCACAAGAAGCAATGTTAGAAAACATCCAAGGGACGGTAATAGTGACATTTGTCGTTGAAAAAGATGGGTCAATCACAGACATCAAAGTTACACGTCCGGTCAACCATTTATTAGATGAAGAAGCTGTCCGCCTAGTAAAGACAATGCCGAAATGGACTGAAGGGATGCACACCCATTGCGGCGCTCGGAAACCAATGCTATTAATTCACTTGCCATATTACTACAATGATGCACACCCATTATCTTTGCATCTGTCGCAAGTGTCTTCGTCGGCCCCCACGACAAAAAATTTATTTTTCAACCTGTTTCCAAATTATAATTGATATGAAAAAAGAGGAATTTCTTGATTTGTTTGAGCAATTCGAACAAGCATCGTGTGAAGTGAATCTGATAGAGTGTTGGAGTGCAAGAGAGCTTCATTCTCTATTGGGTTATCAGCAATGGCGTAATTTCACCAATGTGATTGACAAGGCAAAAGAAGCCTGTCAGAATGCGGGGCAGTCAATATCAGATCATTTTGCTGACGTCAGCAAAATGATAAACCTAGCGAAAGGTGCGCAACGAGAAGTGGACGACATTATGCTGACCCGTTACGCCTGCTACCTGATTGCGCAGAACGGAGACCCCCGCAAGACGCAGATAGCCTTTGCCCAGACCTATTTTGCAGTACAGACCCGTCGTGCGGAGCTGGTGGAACAGCGACTAATGGAGATTGAACGTGTGCAAGCCCGAGCTAAGTTGCAAGAGACGGAGAAGAATCACCCAAGAGCATGTAGACAACAACTCAGCCGTCCGCAAGATACTCATTGAACGTGGCATCGTACCCGAGAATCTTCCTCCAGCCGAAGATGTGAAGAAAGTGGAGAGACGATTGGCATCCGAAGAGAAAAATTTGCTGAAGAATAAAGATTAAATCATACAGAATCGATACCCCCAAAAACGGTGCATTATAGAGGACCTTTTGTCCGACGTTATCCGAAAATTTAGGACAGCTTCGGACAAATGGTCTGAAAAATTTCACCCTCCCCACCCCCAAAATCTCTCAAAAAATTTTATCTTTGCATCTGTCGCATGTATCTTGATTGATGCAGGCGGCGCTACATACTAAAAGGCGTTACTGACGCTTTGGGATTTTATAAATTTAAATTATGCCTGTTTTTTCAAACAATATAGCAATTGAGCTTGCTGAACTGCAAGAATTACGGGGGATAGACTTTGTGAATCGATTGAAAACCATAACACAGATGAGTGCATTCCGATTGGTGCAAGGAGAATCTTTCATCTATGCCATTGGCGGAGAAAAAAGCGATGATTACAGCAATTTGATCAAAGCCGCAAGAAAAGCCACTGAACATGGTTATACAGTTTACATATTACCTAATCCCAAAAGCATCCGAACAGCCGATTTTATATTCGAAAGGAAAGGGGTTTTCAAACTTTTCGACTTAAAAACTATCAGTGGAAAATCATCCGTTGGAAATCGATTACAAGAATCTATTGGACAGACAAACAGGGTTTTGTTGAATCTGACAGGAGATTATAATCTCAGACATTTGGCGACAGATGTCCGCCATTATTTCGAAAATTCACCATCGTCACTTGAAGTGCTTATTTTCAAGGGGAACAAGAAAATATCCATAACACGCAACATTGCCGAAAGTAGCGGATTCCTAAAAATGCAGCTAAAAGCATTCAGATAAAAAGCCACAGCGTTTCTGCTGTGGCTTTTCTATATTGGGTAGTGACGTATACGGCTTGCCCACACGGGATTCTGCCCGGATAGCCAGGGCTCTCACCCAGACATTGCAAATATACATTCTATAAATCTAAAAACCAACTTCCCATCATCTTTTCCCCATGAATTTTTCTGTCCCCAACAGATCAAAAGGCCATGTAAATGAAAAAGATCTTCCTCCCCACCCCCAATAATTCCATCTCCACAGGCCTCACCCACGCCTTGTTTCCGGGCTATACGAAATTAGTTTTCAGTTTCATTTCTACTTTGTTTCGACCAATAATTTTTTTGTGTAACTTTGGGGGATTAGGGAATGGGCTACAACTCATCCTGAATTTGTGATAATATGCCAGATAAAAAGACATGAACAAATTCAAAAACATAGAGACAAAGAACTTTAGAAATATTGAGTCGATTCGGATTGAGTTTCAATTGTTCTATCTTTTTGAATACGTGCAAGTTACAACTATTTTATCACAATTAACAGACACTGTCTGACAATTTAAATTGAATTGATTATGCCAAGCAAAAAATATACATTCGCAACTGAACCCCACAACCATGTTTACGAATGGTGCCCTCATTGCGAGATAGAGGTAAAATTAGATGCAATACTAAAGAAACAGATTTGCCCAAATTGTGGTGAAATAATATTCCCATGCGCATTATGCGATTGCGATGTCGTCAAATGCGCAGAATGCCCGATAGAAAAATAGTCAGGGAGACATCCACATTTCAAGTCATGTCTGTGTGAAAAAGTTCTAAGGTTAAACAAATAATTCAAATAATCATGGATTTCCAAAAACAAGATATAATTAGTTTCATAAATATAGCATTGCAGACCAAACCTGGTCAGGGCTGCGGAGAACAAACTGTTGCTGTCAACCAGCTTCCAAAGTCATTTGTTGGTTTGAATGTTGAAGCAAGTGTTGGCATCGGTCTGGCAGCATCAATACCTTGGATATCATTTACCGGTTATGGACAAAAAACCTCAAATGGTATTTATCCTGTATTACTATTCTACCGCGATAAAAATACCCTCATAACTGCTTATGGAATAAGCGAAACTAACAAACCAACAGAATCATGGGATATATCTGGATTAAAAACTTTGAAACAGTATTTTTCTGAACAGAAAATACCTCAAACACAAATAGAAAAAAAATACAATGGGTCATTTGTGCATTCTGTCTTCACAGTACATATTAAAGATAACAAACTCGATGAATCTCAGTTTAATGTAGATAATGTTTTTGATTCAATATCAAAATTATGCGAAGTATATAAGAAACATTTTGAAAGTAAAGGTAAGACCAGCGCTGATATTGCCACTGCTGATTATTCTGATGCTGAAATTCCAAACAGTACTCCAAGTATTTGGGTTTATGCTCCAGGCGAAGGCGCACGCAAATGGCAGGAATGTCTAGATGAAAACGTGATGTTGCTAGGTTGGGATGACATGGAGAACTTCCGAGACTATGATACCCGCCAAGATATTGTGGTGCGTTTACGAGAAGTGTATGGCAACATTGAGAATGCCTACACCAATGATAGTCTTGCCATATGGCAGTTCTGTCGAGAGATGCACCCTGGAGACATCGTATATGTAAAACGTGGTTTGTCTCTAATCATTGGCCGAGGCATTGTGAAAGGAGGATATACCTATAACGGCGAACGATATGAATACAAAAACAGCCGTATTGTAGAATGGACTCATTCCGGCGAATGGGAATATCCAAAGAAACTGCCGAGGAAGACGTTAACTCGCATCAACGATTATGAAGAAATGGTTGAGCGACTGGAGGGGTTGTTTGATCCACAGGAGAAGATAGAGCAGATTACTTTCAATATAAAAACCGTTATTGATAGTATAAAAAAGACAGGACTTCTCTATGAAGATAAACTCATTAAACGTTATGCATGTTCGCTAATGACAAAACCATTCGTCATTCTGAGTGGTTTGGCAGGTTCGGGAAAGACGCAATTGGCATTAGCTTTTGCACGTACAATAAGCGAGAATGTGAATCAGCAGCTTTGCGTTGTGCCTGTGGGTGCAGACTGGACAAACCGCGAACCTCTGCTGGGCTACCCCAATGCATTAAAACAAGGAGAATATATGCAGCCAGAAAGTGGTGTTTTACAAATAATGATGCGAGCATTACGCAACCCACAGAAACCATATTTTTTGGTTCTCGATGAGATGAACCTGAGCTATGTGGAGAGATACTTTGCTGATTTTCTTTCTGCATTGGAAAGCCGCCAAGAAATTCCACTTTGGGAGAAGCCCGATGAATGTGACTCGGAAGTTCCTGCTAAGATAGCTCTTCCCAAAAACCTGTTCATCATCGGGACCATCAATGTGGACGAAACAACTTATATGTTTTCGCCAAAGGTGCTTGACCGCGCTAACGTCATTGAATTCAAGATATCAAATGATGAGATGGAAAGATTCCTGAAACAGGATATGAACATCGATGTGCAGGCGGCTGATGGCCTGTGTGCGAACATGGGGGAAGACTTCATTGAGAAATCAACCCAAAAAGACACAGAGAGTAGCGAGTTGGCTCAAAAGACGCTAATTGAATTCTTCAAGTGGCTAAAGAATGTGAATGCAGAATTCGGTTATCGCTCGGCAACTGAGATTTACCGATTTATAGCCAATGCTAAGGTTTGCGCTGAGGACATGACAGAAAACGAGATTCTTGATGCAGCCATTGTGCAGAAATTGCTACCCAAACTACATGGCAGCCGTAAAAAGCTGGAGCCTGCTTTGAAGGCTCTTTGGGGATTATGTATGCAGGATGGACACACCACAGAAACCATCACTCGTGACAATGTTAAGAATGCCAAATTCCCCGAAGCGGCCGACAAGATTCAGCGCATGATGCAGACAGCTTATGACAATGGATTCACTAGTTTTGCAGAAGCGTAAGGAATGCAAGTAGAAAGACTCGAAATACCCATAGCAAGCGACTTTTGTGAAATAAAGTTGTACATTTATCCTGTCTCGAGCAACGCCATGTTGTTTGAGGAAGAGGACGCTATGGATTATGGTGAGGCCCGATGGCAGTTGCAGGAAGGTTGCACCTACGAGTATGAACTGATGGCAGGCAATGGCCGTACATGTCAGTTTATGGACGAGAATGAGATAGTAAGGTTCTCCCATTCTCCACGACATCCGAATGCTGGCACATTGAAGACGGGAATCTATGTGGGTTCGTTGACGCTTGCCATCAGAGATACGGCACTAGGCTGTAAGATTGCCAAGGTTAATCTAGAGATCAAGTCGGTGAAAGCTGAATACCGAACTGACTATCGTAAGATGCTGGAAGATATAACGGCATATTATACCGACTTGGTGCTGATGCAGGGAAGTCCTGTGACGCAAAAACTGGAAATTGACAACGACACTCCACCACAAACGCTTTACCAACGTTATGCCTTTGTGCGAAGCATTGTAGAAAGCTCTGCTTTTCAAGAGGCAATAAATAAAATTGTTGCCAGTCCTGTACGGAAATGGGAAGAGACCATTGTAGAACGCAAAGTAAGCAACGTGAAACGTTTGAGTCGCAAGAACATGCACCAAATTGCCACCTCTTGTGATCGAATTCCTGTTTGCAATGGCGATAAGATGGGATTGCCTCACGGTTTGAACTCTGTGCCTCGCTCTCTGACTGTCGCTTATAAGCGAGATACGCTGGATAACCAAGAGAACCAATTCGTGAAGTTTGTGCTACGCTTGTTTTGCTCGTTCTGCTCAGAGCTTCGCGATAAGAAGAATGCCAACGACCGTCTGAAAGCAGAGATAGACAAGACGATGGATGTGCTGAACGGTCATTTGAGCTCACTGTTTTTCAAACAAATATCTATGCCATCTCAGTTGAACCTAAACAGTCCTGTGCTACAACGCAAGGAGGGTTATCGAGAGATTCTTCAATCGTGGCTAATGTTTGACCTTGCAGCCAAACTGTCTTGGAAGGGAGGTGACAATGTCTATGAAGCCGGCAAGAGGAATGTGGCGGTACTGTATGAATACTGGGTGTTCTTCAAACTACTGGAAGTTATCAGTAGGGTGTTTGTTATTGACCCAGTAAGTGCCGACAAACTTGTCAAGACGGATGCAGACAAAATAAACCTCGAAATTCAGCAGGGCAAGATGACTATGATTGAAGGACTGTACAATACTGATAGCAGAAAGTTCAATGTAAGATTCTACTATAACCGTACATTTGCCCACACGAGAGAGGATGAGGAACTATTTAAGGCTGGTTCATGGACAATGAATATGCGTCCAGACTATACGCTATCTATATGGCCTGGTGAAGTCAGCATGGAGCAAGCAGAACGAGAGGATCTGATCGTTCATATTCATTTCGATGCCAAGTACAGGATTAACAAGATTGATTTGGGTGAGGATGAGTCAATCAATGAAGAACAACTGTCTGAGGCCTTGCTCAACGAAAAGAAAGAACAGGATGAGGGTATTTACAAACGAGCTGACCTGTTGAAGATGCATGCCTATAAGGATGCCATTCGTCGCACGAGCGGTGCATATATTCTTTATCCTGGTACTGTTCAGCGACAGTTAAAAGGATTCCATGAGATTATCCCGGGGTTAGGTGCTTTTTGTCTGACACCTTCCAACTGTGATGAACAGCTTATTACTCTTCAAATTTTTCTGCTGAAGATTGTGGAGAACATGCGTGATCGCACAAGCCAGCGTGAGCGTATGTCCTACCATGTAAACAATGTGTACAATACACCTTCGATGCAGATTTGTGAACAAATGCCAGAACCTGCTGGTAAGAACCGAGACTTCCTTCCAGATGAAACATGGGTGGTGTTGGGATATGTGAAAGATGACAAGCATTTGGAATGGATTCTCAAGACTGGGTTATATAATTTCCGCACAGGTACACAGAACGGTTCTGTCCGTTTGAGCCGTAATCTTGTTTCGAGCCGTTATATCCTTTTACATGCTCATGGAGAAAGTGTCGAGTTTGCAAGGCTGTCAGATGAAGGTCCACGAGTTTTCAGACGTTCGGATTTACTTCGCATGGGTTATCCTCCATCTGCAGATGAAGAGAAAAAGAAAGATGAAATCTATATTGTTTATCGCATAGAACGAGAAAGCACAGAACAGGAATGGGCTCAGTATAAATGGAAAATTGGAGAAGTTTCTAATACGACAGGTAATCAACTGGCTGTACCAAGCACTATCAAACTTTCCGAATTAATGTTGAAGGCAAAAAAAATATAGTCTAGTGAGATGATGTCAGACTTCGACCAACAATTGAAACTATTGTTCGTAGATAAGGATGCTTAAATTACCCTCTCCACTCAACCTGTCTGTAATTATGACAAGTTAGCATCTGCATGCATTTACACAAAGACGACTAAAAATCTAAGCTATCCGCATTAAGCAAAAAATCAAAAAGACCTATTGTAAGAATACCCTCCTCATTACGACGAGGCATGATATGATCTTTGACAACAATAATCTTTTTAAAGGAATCCCCAATACTTGTCAGCGAGCGAGATTCTTGTATCTCCTTCTCCCTATCTGGGATTGACAAAGCCGACTGCACATAATATTTTTTGCTTCCGAGATTAGCAATAAAATCCACTTCAAGTTGAGTTCGTGTCCATTTTCCATCTTTATCGGGCTTTCTTATTTCTACCATACCGACATCTACACTGTAACCACGGTTTATCAGTTCATTATAAATGACGTTCTCCATAATATGCGTTTCCTCTTGCTGGCGCATATCCAAAATGGCATTTCTCAAGCCAATATCCGAGAAATAGTATTTAGAAAGTGTGTTAATATACTTTTTCCCCTTTATATCGTAGCGTATCGCCCTTTTTAACAAGTATGATTCTGACAAATAGTTAAGATAATTGGATATGGTTTGACTTCCGACATTCACTCTCTTGACACTCTTGAAAGTATTTGACAATTTAGTGGGATTACACGGAGTCCCTATAGATGATGCCATAATGAGTACCAATTCACGCAGTTCATCATCATTCTTGATTTTATGCTTTTCAACAATATCTGCCAGATAAACTGTCTCGAACAAATTTTTCAGATAACTTATTTTCTTTTGTTCTGTATCAAAAGATTGTATAAGAGGCAAGCCACCATAAGTGTAATACTCGCGCCATGCGTCTTGCTTATCGCCTCCTTTAGTCGAATAAAATTCCGAGAATGACAGAGGATTCACATGAATCGTTTCTCCTCGACCTCTAAACTCGGTCGGAATGTCTGATGACAAAAAATGAGAATTGCTTCCAGTTACATACGTATCTAAATTTTCTATGTGACGAAAGCTATTCAATACATCCACAAACTCACCCATCATCTGTACCTCATCGATAATGATATAGTATAAATCTTTGTCCTTAATTCTGTCATGGACGTAGTGGAGCATCAAATCAGGATCTCTCAAATCCTTGTTCATGCGATCCTCAAGATCGACCCTGATAATATGATCTTCCGCCACGCCACTTTCTATCAAATAATTATAGAATAAAACATTCAGTAGATATGACTTGCCACATCTGCGAATCCCAGTCACCACCTTGACAAAACCATTTCGGCGACTTTCTATCAGTTGTTGTAGATACCTATCTCTTTTTATCTCCATTGTTTACATTAAATTTTTGACAACCTTGACGTTTTTTTACGATACAAAAATAGTGATTTTTTATACACTTACACAAGTTTACATTAAAAATCCGTCAATATTGCCATTTTTTTAATGTACAAAAAAAACGGAAGGGATTTCTGTACCCATTTTCAAAACTGGCGAACAATTGCTGGATTTCGTCATTCAAGCCTAAGCCTATAAAATGCGGAGAACACTATTTGTCCATTACTTACATTAAATTTTTGTCAACCTTGACGTTTTTTTACGATACAAAATTTCTCACCTTCAACTTCCGTAAATTGTGCAATCGAGAATTGCACAATTTACAACAACTAGTGCGAATTCCTTCATAAAGAACAAAATAAAGTATGATTTATGCCTGCCGAGTTCCTTCCCCATCTCCCAAATATTTCGTAACTTTGGAAAATTAAATTACAAGATAATACGTATGAAATCAATCAACATGACCTGTCCGAAATGCCAATCACATGAGGTGCAGTCCGTAGGGATCAAGTACCGTTGCCAAGCCTGTGGCTGTGAGTGGCAGTTTGCAGAAGATGCACCCGTGCATGAAAAAACGTTGTCCATCCGCAACAGCACCGCCGAGTTCCTGATCTTTCAGGCTCAGAGCCAAGCGAACGGGGTGGAAGTGCTGTATGCCAATGAGACTATATGGTGTACACAGAAAGCTATGGCAGCACTCTTTGATGTGGGGATTCCTGCAATCAGTAAGCATCTAGCCAATGTATTTGAAACAAGAGAACAAACAGAAGAGGCAGTTATTTCCAAAATGGAAACAGCTCAAACGGGAGTAACCGTCAAGTGAAACGTGTGGTTGTCAAATATAGGTTGTTCGGATCATATCATTAAATGTATAAAAATATTTTCTTCGAAAAAGAAACAATAAAACCACCCCAACATTTGTATTTTCCATTGAATCCATTTATTTTTGTCGAATAACAATAACACAATACACCATGAAACGATTAGCTTTATTAGGAATATGCACACTGCTGTGCTTCCCTATCTTTTCACAAGGAGAGAAAGAGGCAGAACAAGTTACAAATGAAAACACCAAACAACCGACCACATCGGCAGGTTCTAACCAAACTGTCAACGAGGATGAGGAAGAGTACGCCACCATTTTTGTAAAAGTGGAGAAAAAAGCAGAATTTCCGGGTGGAACTGCGGAATTAATAAGTTTTCTAAAAACGAATTTACAATACCCTCCAGAAGCAATAAAGGAAAAAATCCAAGGAAAAGTATTTTTGGAATTCGTCATTCAAAAGAATGGAGAGGTCACTGATATTCGTGTAATAAGAGCTGTTCATCCTTTATTGGATGCTGAAGCTGTCCGCGTGGTAAAGATGATGCCGAAATGGAAACCTGCTGAGGTAAACGGGAAAGCCGTCAGCTCTCGGTTCACGCTACCAATATCATTCGGATTTTAAGTCCTATATAAAACATGAAACAATATAGCGTTTTTATTTGGGGGTTAGGTTTCCGTCGCTGGGCGACACAACGAGAGCACTCCTAAACATTTCATGTCCTTGTTTCATCATTAATTGGATGAATTTTTCTTTGAAAAAGAAACAATCCCCCCAACATTTGTATTTTCCATTGAATCCATTTATTTTTGGCGAATAACAATAACACAATACGTCATGAAACGATTAGCTTTATTAGGAATATGCATACTGCTGTGCTTCCCTATCTTTTCACAAGAAGAGAAAGTGGCAGAACAAGTTACAAACGAAGATTCCGAACAATCGGTCGCAACGGCAGATTTTAGCCAGTTTTTCACCGAAGAAGATTCCTCCTACGTCTATGAGAGGGTGGATAAAAAAGCGGAATTTCCAGGAGGGACTATGGAACTAATGAAATTTCTAAAATTGAATTTGAATTATCCCCAAGAAGCACTAGAGGAAATGATTCAAGGAAGAGTATATGTGCAATTTGTCGTTAAAAAGAATGGCGAAATCACAGATATAGTGATTGCCGGTCCTGTTCATCCTTTATTGGATGCAGAAGCTGTCCGTGTAGTAAAACTAATGCCCAAATGGATACCTGCTGAGTTTAACGGAAAAGCCGTCAACTCGCGGTTCACGCTACCATTATTATTCAAACTCCATATATAAAACACAGCACCCACCACCCTTCTTGCTCCGCCGTAGTTGCGATACAAACAAAGATGGGTGGTGGGTACTGTGTTGTTAGAGATGCGTTTTTAGTTTTTCTCAATGAGATTTCATCTTCTCCTATTTCTTTTTACTAAAACAATAACTAAAACAACAAATGCAATCAGTAATATTCCTGCGATCCATAAATTTGTCATAGAGGGATATGAATCAACAGGTCCTATGCCTAAATCGATCACCTTTCCTGAAGGACTATACGAAAGAGAGACTGCCATATGTTTTTCATTGTCTGTTACAACTATCGTTGAATAATCATAGAATTTTTCCTCTCCAGGTTTGTTTGAAAACCCTTTCTGACCTCCACCAAATTTATATTCAATCTCTCCGCTTACATAACTTCTAATAGAATCACGGATATATCCCAGCTGGGTAATAAAAGATTCTCTATCCATATCCTGAAGGAGTGATTCATCCGTTTTCTCTATTACTGCATCATAATTTTCATTCATGATACTTGAAACGTATTCTATACTCTCTTCTTTGTGAAAAGTCCCACAACTAACTAATAGCAAGGACGATAAAATAACATAAAAAATTTTCTGTTTCATTCTGATTGATTTTTTATTGAGTTCTATAATGGAGAGTCCCAAAAATCAAAATAATTTAAATTTATAGAACCCGCCTAAATTTAAAAATAGTTGTTCATCAATGACAACCCTCCAAAGATAAATTAAATACAATTTTATTGTGCCATTTCTCTCACATAAATTCCACCCTATTCAATTTATTGATTATTATTAATTTTCATTATATATACAAACAAAGATCTATTACAATGTTTTATTGCTTGTCAGTCACCGTAGAGACGCACGGCCGTGCGTCTCCCGTCCTTGCATCTCCACAATGTTTTCCCACAAACGAAAACGAAGATTTCATAAAAAATTTGTATATATTTGCAAAAGAGTAAGTAATAGAATTATATGGAGGGTTCTATAAAATGAAAAACCATATTATATCAACAGTATGGTGCATTATTGTCCTCATAATGGTTGAGTCGTGTGGCGTTAAAAGCGATGTAGCACCATCATCTGGCACTCTTTCCGCAGATGAGTCACCCAAAATGGTCTTTGTAGAAGGCATTGTTCGTTACGACTCTATTTCGAATGAATATTCGATGCAGCTTTTAAGCATGCAAAAAAAGGAAGGAAGCGTTAAACAGTTTTCGAACGAATATGATCTGAATCCAACGGAAGGGTTCAATTATGTGTTGCGTGGAGCTAAGAAGGAGAATATCGCCATATATGGTATGGAGAATCCATTACGTAAGAGATGGGAATATGCCGATGAAGATGGAAAACTCTATTCTAAAGAGATAACACAAAAAGAAGCAGATTTTTTCGTTCGAATACCATTGACAAGAGAAGTGACTAAAATAGAATTTAGATATAAAACACAGGTATTGCTCACAGTGCAGTTATAAAGTGAGTTCTATCAATGTATTTTATTCTCTTTCAAAGCAATATCAATGAATATGAAAAAGATTCAATTACTTTCAATAGTGTTAATGTTAACAGGGTTGGCATCAGCACAAACATATCCCGTTGACACGATTAAGTATATGGGCAGTTTGGACAAATACATCAATCTTGTCTTTTTAGGTGATGGTTATCTAGAATCAGAGATGGACGTATTTGCTGAAGATGCTCGAAATGCCACAGAAAAATTCTTTTCAATTTCTCCGTGGAAATATTATGAAAATTACTTCAATGTATTCATGATTAAAACGCCATCTGAGGAAAGAGGAGCCACCCATACGTCAGATTCACCTGTCAACAATTTCTATGGAACAACCTATGGTTATAATAACATCGACCGTTTACTCTATCCCAAGTCGTTAACAGCCACAAGAAAGGTGTTGACTGATAATTTCCCTCAATACGATGTTGTTGTGATGATTGTGAACGATGAAAAGTATGGAGGTGCTGGCAGTACGGCACTTATGACATTCTCGAAAGCAACTCAATCTATAGAGATTTTCTATCATGAAGTAGGACACGGATTTGCAAATTTAGCGGACGAATACTGGTTGGATGGATATCAATCAGAGAGACCCAACATGACACAAGTCTCCGACAGAGAATCTGTAAAATGGAAAAATTGGGTAGGTTCCGAAGATATCGACGTCTACCCTTTCCCTGAAAATGATTCTTGGTATCGACCGCATCAGGCTTGTAGGATGCAATATCTCTATCGTGACTATTGTGCAGTATGTCGTCAGGCCATCGTCGAAGCAATTCACAAGCATGTGAACCCGATTGATAGTTACGAACCCGACGAAAAAGAGTTACGAATTGGGAATAATTCAGATATGACATTCAAACTCAACCTAATCAAGCCGAATCCGAATACTCTTGAAGTGATATGGATGCTGAATGGCGAACCCCTTGACAATCAACAAGACACGATCAGCATAGATGATAGCATGTTGGCAGAAGGAAGCAATGAGTTGGTAGCAATGGTAGAAGATACAACGAGTCTCATTCGCATAGATAATCATGCCACCATTCATTCACATTCTGTTCATTGGCAATTACAACGCGACGAATCTTCCAACGTAAATCTATTACAGAGTGTTCGTACCGATTTTGTTATTTATCCCGTACCATTTGAATCACAGTTGAAGGTGAGTTGCTCCAATGCAAGTCATCCAATGCAGGTCGTTTTGGCTGACTTAATGGGTACGACAGTGGTAAAGTCACAGACTAACAAAGAAGGCGTTTGTATACTCTCCACCAATCATTTGGCAAACGGAGTATACGTCCTAAGCATATATGACAATGGCAAGTTAACCTACAGTCGCAAGGTGACAAAGAAATAAGATTCATATCGACAGATACGCTCAAACAATAGACGAATCTATTTGGCAACGACCCAATAGATTTTTAAATTTGTCCGATGATAATAAACACAATCAATTGGTCAAAATGGTTCTGCCGATTATTGTGAAGGGAAAAGATTCAGAACCATACAAACGGACATTAAAAGAAATGATACTCAAAACGATTCAAAATTTTTTATTCGTAACACTGTGCTCATCGATGCTTTTCTCTTGTTATGTAGACGAATTGGATGATGATACAAATGACAACGAGGAAAAGAAAGAACTATTTTCTATCGCTACCGCAGACGATTTATATCGTTTTGCCTCGCGAGTGAACGACGGGGAAAATGAGTTAAATGCAGAATTAACAGCAGACATTGACATCACGGGCAATGAATGGATTCCAATCGGATACAAAGGTTCAAATCGATATTTAGGTGTTTTTCAGGGGAACGGACATATTATCACGGGACTAACCATCACTGAAAATAATAAAATATATGAATATGGGAATTTCTATTCAGCTGGTTTATTCGGAAGAATCGGCTCTGGAGGAAAAGTAATGAACGTTAAATTAAAGGATGTTTCTATCCTATTACCTAATTATTATTCAATAGGAGGAATAGCGGGAAATTCAGAGGGTGAGATTACGAACTGCACCGTTTCTGGTTCTATTGAAGCTTTGGGTGATGTTGGAGGTATCGCAGGTCTAACTTCGAAACCAATCTCCAATTGTATCAATAACGCCGATGTAAAAATCTATAGCGTGGAATCAGGAGGAGTTGGAGGAATAGTCGGACTGACGTCAAGCCATGTAATATCATGTAAAAATTATGGCAAGATAGAGGGTCACATTTATGTTGGTGGTATCATAGGAACGTCTGGTAAAAACTCCATTCTATTCAATTTGGAAAACTACGGAGATGTGTCATCAGAAGAAACGAACAGAGAAACCTTAGTTGGCGGAATCGTTGGAAGGGCAGCATGCAAAATTTACAACTGCGTCAACTACGGGAAAATATCGGGATATTGGAATATTGGAGGTATTGTTGGAGGAGTTACGGAAGGCACCTATATCTTTTTAGAATTTGAAGATGATGAAATAGTTGACGCCTATATAGAAAACTGTGTAAACCTAGGAATAGTAGAAGGAACGAAAGAGGCACATGCTATAATCGGTCACATATATACCACAGATTTGAGGGATAGAATCAAACTTACCGCATCCATCGAAAATTGCTTCTACGATGCCAATATAAATCATGACGCAACAGATGAAAATGCCTCAGCAATAGATGAAAACACGTTAAGCACACTCAACCGATGGGTTTCTCAAAAAACACCAGTTGACAAAAATGAGGGCTTTAAAATCTGGCGTGTGGATGAAAATGGAAAATTAGTGATTACAAAAAATTAAAATAATACCAAGAAACATGAAATTCAAGACCATTCAAAAGATTTTTTTAGTAGCCATGTGTTCGTCGGTACTCTATGCGTGCTCTGACGACGATCCGATCGACGAACAAAAAAATGATCCTCAAAAAGAGGTAGTATCCATCTCTAACGCAGATGAGTTGTTTGACTTCGCACAAAGAGTAAAAAACGGCGAGACCAAACTAGATGCAGAGCTAGTGGCAGACATCGACCTGACAGGAAGGTTGTGGACACCCATAGCAGCCGATTATCATAAACATTATGAAGGTTATTTCAAAGGAAATAAACACACCATCACGGGATTGACCATTACCGAGGAACACATCAAAAAGGAGTTTGAGCTAACCGATGAAGAGTTAGATTATTCATATCCATTAGGCTTATTTTCATACGTGGGAGATAATGGAACCATCACAGGAGTCATTCTAAAGAATGTATCTATCCAAACACCTAATATACATGATGTTGGAGGAATCGCAGGTATAAATGATGGAACCATTACGATCTGCGCCGTATCAGGTAAAATTGTAGGAAACAGAGAAGTCGGAGGTATAGCAGCTAGTACATACAATGCTATCTCTGGATGTGAGAACTATGCAGACATAAAGGGTAACTATGAAGTCGGTGGAATTGCTGGATTGGTGATGAAACACATTATGTCGTGCAAGAATTATGGTAAAATCGAAGCGGTTGATATAGCAGGAGGAATCGTTGCTATGTGCGGAACGAAAGCAATCCTATTTAATTTGGAGAACTACGGAGAGGTAACTGTCAATTCAGGTGCTGGAGGAATCACAGGATTAGTTGCCGGCAAATTATACAATAGCGTCAATTACGGAGCAATAACAGGATCGCACGACATTGGTGGAGTTGTCGGTAAACTTGATAGAGGCTACTATACAAGTTTGGAATTCAGTTATGACAATCCCGACGACGCATATATGGAGAATTGCGTGAACTATGGTGTGGTGCAAGGAGGAGAGACTACAAACGCAGTAATTGGAGGTTTCTATGAAATAGACCCATTCGATCACAAAACACGCGTCACATTAACCACCAAAAACATCTTCTACGATGCCAACGTCAACCCTACTCTAACGGATGAACGTGGAACTGCTATCGATAGCAACACGCTAAGTACACTCAACCAATGGGTAGACAATAAACCAGCAGAGCACAAAAATGTTGCCTTTAAGATTTGGGCGACGGATGAAAATGGAAAATTCGTGATTAAGAAGAAATAAAATAATCTTTACTGAAATTAGAAATGGTGCCGCATCTAGCGACACCATTTTTTTGTCATATAGACAACCCACAAAACAGGGTATAAAACCACAAAAACATATAATTTTTGTTAAAATAAGTATACAATTATTAAAATATTGGCACGATTATTGTAATATTTATATTGCATGCAGAAATTTCAACTATATAGTTACATCGTCAATACATTATATCAAACATGAAAGCAAAATAATGTTATTGATAACAAAAAGTTTTACTTATTAACAAATTAAATCTAAGAAAAATGAAAAAGAAAGTTTTAATGGCGGCTCTCTTTGTCGCTGGTATGTCATTTAACGTTTTGGCACAGAAAACAATTACTGAAAGTAACACAACAGGAGTTGCAAACATGCATTATTTGTCAATGAATTATTTTAAGCCAAGTGGTAGCAGCAGTTATGTTTATAGCGATTTCATAAATTGTTATGATCAAAATGTATCACCCTACAATGTAAAATTCAAAGTAGATAGATATGGAAATGCTGTAGCTCATAGTTTGCATTTATATAGCAGTACCAGCTATGGAACACCCAATGATGCGACACTTTTCATCAATAAGAAAAACACAGGTTTCTCATTGACCATAGACGGATATATGGGATACAAGCCATTATGGATATACACTTCTGTATTAAATGTAGAGGGGAAAATAAATTGTAAGAATGAATTGAATGTAACCAAAATCAATACTGAGGATATTAAGACGGAAACCATTCGAACAAGTGATATCACGGTAGACATGAACAATGCAGCCGATTATGTGTTTGATGAAAATTACAATTTGCAAGACCTATCAGAAGTGGAAAAATATGTAAAGGAGAACAAACACCTTCCAGGAGTTCCTTCCGCTGAAGAGATGGCAGAAAATGGTATGAGTGTAGCACAGATGAGTAACCTGTTATTGGAGAAAATTGAGGAGTTGACACTTCATATGATTGAGTTACAAAAAGAGAACCAAATATTAAAAGATAAAATTGAATCATTAGAAAAATAAAAGCAAGATGAAAAAGATTATACATACAATACTCCTCTTGCTTTCCATATCTGTGTATGCACATGCCGCCAATTACGATTACCTAATTGTAACCACCACCAAATACACAGATGCAGCTAACCGTCTAAAAGATTGGGAAGCGTCAAGAGGTTACAAGCCATATGTGATGTATATGGATAATTATAGTGGATGGGAATATAGTTGGGCCAATGTAACTTTATCCAAAATCAGAGATTTTTACAATAACACAAACGATGGTCAAATGCCCCAATTTTTCATAATCATTGGTGCTGACACAGATATTTTTCCGCCATCAATTAGTCCGCGAGATATTATGTATTTTCCATCGAACGACTGGGGTGCTGGAATTCCTATCATGTCAGACAACAATTTTGCAAGAAAACAGGACTGGACTTCGAGCGATTCAAAATCCATTCCAAGAGGAAGAATCTCTGCACGTACACCTCAGGAAGCGGAAGATATCATTGACAAAATCATTCGATATGAATGGATGCCTTCCTCTAATCTGAATTGTTATTCCAAAGCATTGCACATGACACTTTTTGAAGATAGAAATAACAATGGCGAAAACGATTCATATTGGTTTAAACCAACAGAAGAAATAACACAGATGGTACAAAATAAAGGAATCAATGTAAACCGAATATATTTCGCTAATTTCATGAACCCTGATGCTGGTATAAATGAATGTCCCATGAAGTATTCTCAAAATGAACCTTTACCCAGTTTTATGCGAAATAAATGTTCTGATAATGATGATTTTTGGAGAAAAGGCCCTGGAGACATTATCAATGCCGTAGACAATGGTCTTATGTATGCCATGTACAACGGAGGACACGGACAAGTGTACGGATACACACCTACAACATGGGATCATTATCAGCGATTTGTCAACATTGACCCCAACACGAATGCTAAGGTAAGTGTTGCCGATCTTAACAATGCGAATGCTCCAACGTTCTTTTATAATTTCACCTGCTGGACAGCCACATTTGTGGGGAATGGCGATACAACTAGCAACAGTTATCCTAGGAATAAGGCATGCGCAGATTACCACGCCATAGGGAAATGCACCTTCGAATTATTGAATGACGGATGTATGTGTGAAAATCTATTGAGGATGCCAGGAGGTGCCGTTGGCGCATTCGGATTTGCTCACCAGGGATACGAGGGTTTCAATGGAGAAAATGTTAAAAAAGTCATGGATACACTTACTACGACATCAAGTAAATCCGTTGGTGAATGTCTCTTTAATATGAATTACGATACTTGGCATAATATCATCAGCATGTATTTTGGAGACCCAAGTAGCCACATGTTTACGGTAGTACCTAAAAGTTTCAGCCCAGAAATCACAAAGTCCGGAACTTCTGTAACAGTGAACGCTAAAGTAGCTAATTGTACCATTACGCTTACCAATTTGTTAACTGACGCCACGAGAATTAGGAATAATTGTTCTATTACGAAATTCGACACAGTCAACTATCCCTATACCGTCACAATCAAAAAGCATAACTACATTACCTACACAGGACCAGAGACGCTGTATATCCAAAACAGAACTTTCAGTAGAGCAAAAGATGTGTATGGTAACAACGAAATCATTGCTGGCAAAAACGTCTCTTCTAGTTATACACAAGGTAATGTGACGAACAATGGATCCAAGGTCCGTTTCATTGCAAGAAACAAAGTATCCCTTAAATCAGGATTCTCTGTCAAAAGCAACGGAAAATTCACTGCATCTGTGACGCACTACGCTCCACCTAGTGGAAACACTAGAAAATCTGTTATCAGTGGCGATGAATTTGAGATAGCAGAAGAGGAGATGATGGAACAGAACGAAGAAACGAAGTTTGATATCTATCCTAACCCAACCGACGGACCGTTCACTATCTCTCTGAGTGCTATCGAAGGTCCATATGAAATCGAGATCATCGATATCATGGGTAGAGTCATCTACACAAAGAGTGACAATAAAAAAGAAGTAAACGTAGATCTATCAGGCAAAGGAAGTGGTATCTATCACGTAAGGGTATACACTGGCAACAAGGTATGGTCTAGTCAAGTATTGATCAAATAAGTTCTTTATTGTCCAATAATCATTTTTAGGTGAGTTTTCACCGGAGTGTGATTGTAGCGATACAGTCACACTCTTTTTTTCATAGTATATTCAGCAAAAAAAATCCCTCAAAAGCGTTCAACTTTCAAGGGATTAATCTTTTAAGATCTGTACCCAGACCCGGGGTCGAACCGGGATGGAAGTGAATCCACTGGTGTTTGAGACCAGCGCGTCTACCGATTCCGCCATCTGGGCATCATTGAGTATTGCTCTCAAATGCGGTGCAAAGGTATAATATTTTTCGTTACGTACAAATTTTTCTACACAAAAATATATGCAAAATAATCACTGTTTTATTTAACTACTTATTTATCAAACGAATATAAAAAGCATAAAAATAAACATATTCCTCAACGATCTCCGACATTTCCTTCTATTTCTCTCCCTTAGCTCTTTAAATTAAGTTCATCGTCTGTTTTAGAACTTAGATAATTAAACAGATGATAAGAAATTCCTCCATACACAAACGGCAGACAGACATACAAAATCCACATCCATATCGGCGTATCTATTTCGCTAAAATAATCAAATCTCACCATAATAAACGGGACCAAAAAATTCAACAAGAAAACTGCTTCAGAACCCAAAAAAACAGCCACATACGGCTTAACATATTTTTTTATCATACCTATACATATAGGACATAATAAAGCGGATAACAATAAAAGCAGAAACGGAATTACCGTGAAGATCCACAACAAAACACCACTACCATCTCGTTCTCCCCACAGATAAGGTGCAACAGAGACCGCCGCTCCTGATACTAAACAAAATAAGATGAAAAACACCCAAACTACAATTCTCAAATTCCGTTTTTTCATTGAAATCCTCCTTTATCCTTTAAGTTTACGCTATACACTCACACAAAATAAAGGAACATTATTGAAACCCACAAATATTTTATTAGGAAAGAGTAAAAAAACGTTCCTCAAAGACTTTATTTCAGAACTCTTACACTATCTTTGAAAAGTCATTTTTGTAGACAAACATTTTCATTCAATAAAACAAATGGGAAAACTTAAAAATTATATAAAAGGTCTATCAATATACAAGCCAGTGATTTCACCAATAGTCACACTTCCATTTAAAATCCTATATTTTTACAAATGGTTTTTGATGGCATTTCAAAAAAACATAATGATAGACCCCTGTACGAAATCTAGATACTTTGTGTGGAAAATGTGTGGAGTCAAATCCAATGGGAAATTCAGAGTGGGATACGACGTATATTTCGACGCTGAGAATGCCTCACAAATTTTCATAGAAGATGGTGCTTGGATCTCCTCAAGATGCACTTTACTATGTCATAAACGCAACATCAAAAATTATTACGTTGGAGATGATTATTCTAAAAACCCTACAGATGTTATGCCAATCCACATAGGTAAGAATGTAGCCATTGGAATTGGCAGCATAATTATGCCTGGAGTAACGATTGGAGAAGGCTCTGTGATTGGAACTGGTTCATTGGTAACAAAAGACATTCCAGCATGGTGCGTTGCGGCAGGACACCCCGCAAAAGTAATCCGAATGTTAGAAAAGAGAAACGAAACAACACAAAATTCGATCTCTCAAGATACACCTAAATAAGGAATAAGTTTTTTCCATAAAATATGCTTGAGACAGTCTGCAATATGATTTGAGAACAAGACTCTGTTGTGGATAGTGTACGCATATTGAAGCAGAAATGCTTTGATAACCTCTCCCAGTATTGTTTTATACCAAATAATCAAGTAAATTTGCAAGACATTTTTAGATTATGGAAGAAATACTCAAACAACTGAATGAAAGTCAGAAGGAAGCTGTACTCTACAACGACGGACCATCGCTGGTCGTCGCGGGTGCTGGTTCTGGAAAAACACGCGTGCTCACCTACAAAATAGCAGCACTCATCCAACAAGGATACCTACCCTACAACATCCTCGCCATCACCTTCACCAACAAGGCTGCCAACGAAATGAAAAGCCGTATCGCAAAAATCGTTGGCGATCAGGTGGCTAGACAAATCTGGATGGGCACCTTTCATGCCACTTTCTCCAGAATACTGCGAACTGAGGGTTCCGTACTCGGCTTCACCAAAGATTTCACCATCTACGACACGGATAGTTCCAAATCTAAAATTAAAGATATCATCAAAGAGATGGGCCTCAACGACAAAGATTATACCTCGAAAAAGGTATTGGCTCGCATCTCTAAACTGAAAAACGACCTCGTCACCCCCAATGCCTACGACAAACGATACGATCTCCAAGAGAAAGACAGGAACCAAAACATTCCTCGCCTTAAAGAGATCTACAGAATATACATGAACCAATGTCATCGCTCCAACGCAATGGACTTCGATGACATTCTGCTCTATACGAACGTACTCTTTCGTGATTACCCGGAGATACTTATGAGGTATCAAAACCTATTCAAATTCGTCTTGGTGGATGAGTACCAAGACACCAACTTCTCCCAACACCTGATCATAAAGAAACTAACTGACGTTCATCACAAACTATGCGTCGTGGGCGATGATGCTCAAAGCATCTACTCCTTCCGTGGCGCTAACATCGAAAACATTCTACGTTTCAAAGACAACTATCCGGAATACCGACTGTTCAAGCTGGAACGCAACTACCGCTCCACCTGCAACATCGTCAACGCCGCTAATAGCTTGATCGGAAAAAACAAAGGTCAAATCAAAAAACACATCTATTCGGAAAAAGACGAGGGAACCAAAATCAAAGTTTACAGTTCCACCTCCGATGTGGAAGAGAGCAACATCGTCGGCAATCTGGTGAAGCAGATGCGCGCTAACTACGAACTGCAAGACTTTGCCATCCTCTACCGCACCAACGCTCAGTCTCGTCTGCTGGAAGAGGCATTCCGCAAACGCTCCATTCCGTATAAGATACATGGTGGAAAATCATTCTACCAACGTAAGGTGGTGAAAGATATTCTCACCTACCTCCGTCTCATCATCAACCACAATGATGAGGATGCCTTCAAACGCGCCGCCAAATATCCTCGAAAGGGAATTGGCGACACCACCCTCGATAAGATTAACGAACTGGCCAATAAAAATGATGTTGCCTTCTGGGAAATCATATCAGACCCTATCGGCTACAATCTTGAATTAGGAGCCGCAGCCATCAAAAAACTGACTCTGTTTCGATCTCAAATCGAAGAATTTGCAGCACTGACAGAGTCGGTCGACGCCTACACACTGACCGACCGTATCGTCAAAGAGTGTGGCATCATGGAGGATCTGAGCAAAGACCTCTCCGAAGAAGGTAAAGACAACCTGAAACTCGCAGAAGAGGTGCTCTCTGGCATCCACGAGTTCTGTGAATCACAGAGAGAAGAATATGGTGTTGAAATCAGCACTATATCGGATTATCTTCAATCCGTCGCCCTACTCACAGACCAAGACACCGACAAAGCGGAAGACATCAATAAAGTCACTCTAATGACCGTTCATGCCGCCAAAGGACTCGAATTCAAAAACATCATCGTCGTGGGATTGGAAGAGGAACTATTCCCTTCTGATATGAATCTCGACTCGGAAGCGGGTATCGAAGAGGAACGCAGGTTATTCTACGTGGCTATCACGCGTGCGGAAGAGAACTGTATCATCACCTACGCAAGAAGCCGATTCCGCAATGGACGAACACTCTACACCTCCCCTAGTCGATTCTTATCCGACATCGATGAGAAATTTCTAGAATTGCCCCCTGATTTCCACAACCGTGAGAACAGAGAAAACCTTGAATTTGATTTCAACAAATTCAGAAATTTCAATTCTCCTAATTACGGATTCAACAGCAGCAACAGACCTAGTTACGCACAATATCATAACACATCGTCTGCTAATTCCTACTCATCCGTCAACACGGAGGTCACGAAGCCTGCCGCACCTACAACATCCAAGTTAAAAAAGGTATCGACAACAGTCAGCAGTGCTCCAGCAGCCTCAACGTCCAATTGCGGATATCAGATTGGCAACAGAGTACGTCACGAACGCTTTGGAGAGGGCAACATCACCAATATCGAAGCCATGGGAAACGATTTTAAAATCACCATCAGCTTCGACAATTCAGGAGAGAAGAAGATTCTGCTGAAATACGCCAAATTAGAAGTGGTATGACAATCTTTTGGGACCTATGAATGTTCTCTATAATCGTAAAATATATTAATTTTGTAAGCACAAAAGAGAGGAAATGGAAAGTGATCTTCTAATTCAACGATTACAGAAAGAAGCTGGTTTCGTTTTATACCGATTACCTGGTACGAAAACGATTCGAGGTGTCATAGACTCTACCCCCAAACAATTCAACAGGTTGCAAGATCTACAGGGCATTTCCAACGTCTTCCTATTTGCACCCTTCATCATTGGTAGTCATCCTATTTTGGCCTTTTCATCCAATGAAACTGTGGAATGCGAACTTGATGACCTCACTTCTCTCTCTCCTTCACAGTCATTGAACACTACGAATCATCCAACTGAGAGTTATTGCAAAGCATTTGATATTTTTCACCAAGAGACTGTCAATGGTCATTTTCAAAAGATTGTTTTAGCTCGTTCCAAAACGCTTTCCACCCAGACAGATACTTTCCAACTCTTTTTGGATGCTTGTCGATACTATCCCGACACGATGGTATACCTTCTTCACACTCCAACGTCTGGCACATGGATAGGCGCCACCCCCGAAGTATTGTTAGAAGGCAACTGCATTCAAATGCACTCAGTAGCACTGGCAGGCACCATGCGATGCAACGGAGAATCACCCAAGCTCTCCAACTGGTCGGACAAAGACAAAGATGAGCAACGCATCGTTGCCGACTATATCAGAGACTGTGTACGAGCCGTGGGCGAACTGAAAGATGAATGGGGTCCTTACTCCTATCAAACCGCCCATTTGGCACATCTGAAAAGCGACATCTATTTTCGACTCGACCCTGATAAAATGCCCGAACTACTCTCCATGCTTCACCCGACACCTGCCGTGTGTGGCATTCCGAAGAGAGAATCATTACAGTGCATCATCCATCACGAGGAGGAAGATCGTTCTTACTATGCAGGATTCCTTGGTTGGTACAATCCTAACGGGGATTCTCAATTATACGTCAATCTTCGTTGTCTACATCAATATGATGACGCTCACATCAAGCTATATGCCGGAGGAGGCATTCTACCCTCTTCCACTTTAGAGGGCGAATGGATGGAGACAGAGAACAAGATGCAAACCTTACTTTATTTACCATCCATGAACTTAACGGGTATATAGCCATGTATTCAAACAAAAGAAACATACTGCAACTACTCTCTCTGATGGAGCAACATCAGATCACTAATATTGTCATCTCGCCAGGGTCTCGCAACATGCCATTAGCTGTATCGTTTGCCAGACACCCCAAGTTTCATTGTCATCCAGTGACAGACGAACGCAGTGCCGGTTTCTACGCCATCGGTCTCGCTATCAGTCTACACAAACCTGTAGCGGTATGCGTCACATCAGGTTCCGCCCTGCTGAATCTGGCTTCCGCTGTTTCCGAAGCGTACTATCAACGAGTTCCTTTGCTGGTTATATCAGCAGATAGACCTCAAGCTTGGATTGGACAGATGGATGGACAGACATTGCCTCAAACAGGCGTGTTTGGTACCCTGATAAAAAAGGAAGTCACACTTCCCGAACCTCAAAATGAAACCGATGCCTGGTATTGCAATAGAATCATCAACGAGGCTCTCTTAGCCTTGCAACATCATACCGACGGTCCCGTACACATCAACGTGCCTATTACAGAGCCATTCTTCGAATGCTCCACGCCAACAGTGCCTACGGAACGTGTCATCCGAAGGAATCATCCCTATACTGAAATCTGGCTTGATGCACAAAAGCCAATCATTATCGTAGGGCAACTCACTCGTACAGAAGCACAAGAGATTCAAACTCTTCTGGCTCAACTGCAGTGTCCCATACTCTACGAACATCTTGCCAACCTAACGGCAGACTCAAATTTCATTTATAACACCGATAGCCTACTCAACGGTGATGAGAACGAATCTCTTCAGCCAGACTTAGTAGTCTACATGGGTGGACACATCGTATCCAAACGACTCAAGCATTGGATTCGTCGCATTCAACCCACTCACTGCTGGCGAGTTGATCCTTCAGGAGAATGCACAGACACCTTCCAATGTCTGACAAACATCATAGAGAAAGACAACCGTTCATTCCTGCTCTCCCTAAATAGTAAAAAGGAGAACAACAGCTATCTAACGCAATGGCAAACAGCGAGTCGACAAAAGGAGACTTCGCTTTCCAAGATAGAGTTCACTTATTCCTCCCTATCCATTGTACAACAGGTTATGGGACGTATTCCTGAGCATTCAGCCTTACTGCTTGCTAACAGCAGTATGGTGCGATATGCACAACTCTTTCCGCTATCTGCCAAAGATGTGATTGTATCCTGCAATCGAGGTATCAATGGCATAGACGGTTCTCTCTCAGCTGCCGTCGGATTTGCTTCGGCACAACCCGACAGAACCTGCTTCCTGCTCATTGGCGACCTGAGTTTCTTCTACGACATGAACGGATTATGGAACACAGAACTGCCCCAAAACCTTAGGATCATTCTTATCAATAATCATGGAGGTGAAATATTCAGAGTGCTTCCTGGATTAGGCAAAAACAGCGAATGTGAACAATTTGTCATGGCTCAACACCATGTAGAGGCACAAGGATGGATCGAATCCATTCACGCCACCTACCTACAAGCCAATGATGCAGATTCGTGCAAGAAAAGTCTCAACGACCTCTTCTCAACCCATCATCAATTAATGGTTGCAGAGTTTCTCACTGACCCTGTTGTTGACGAACAAAACTATTCATTCATACAGAAATCAAACTAAATCATAATATGGCACAAAGAGAATGGAAAACATTAAAAGAATACAAAGAGATTCTTTTTGATTGGTATAATGGCATTGCCCGTATCACCATCAACCGAGAGAGATACCGCAATGCTTTCACTCCCACCACAACGGCAGAGATGAGCGACGCACTCAATTATTGTCGCGAATCACAAGACATTTGCGTAGTGGTCTTCACTGGTGCTGGCGACAAAGCGTTCTGCAGTGGTGGCGATATGCATGTGAAGGGTCGTGGTGGTTATATAGACGAAGAAGGAAAGCCAAGGCTCTCTGTCCTTGACGTACAAAAGCAGATACGTTCGCTACCCAAACCCGTCATTGCAGCTGTAAATGGTTATGCGATTGGCGGAGGTCATGTATTGCACGTTGTTTGTGACCTATCCATTGCCTCCGAGAATGCCATATTTGGACAGACCGGACCAAAAGTAGGTAGTTTTGATGCTGGTTTCGGTTCCTCCTATTTAGCCCGAATCGTGGGTCAGAAGAAAGCGCGAGAAATCTGGTTTCTCTGCAGACAATATACAGCACAAGAGGCTCTTGACATGGGACTTATCAACAAAATCGTACCATTGGATAAGTTGGAAGACGAATATGTAGCATGGGCTGAAAAGATGATGGAGTACTCTCCACTTGCACTTAGAATGATTAAGCGTGGACTCAATGCCGAACTTGACGGACAAGCCGGCATACAAGAGTTTGCAGGCGATATGACCATGCTCTATTATTGTCTGGATGAAGCACAAGAGGGAGGAAAAGCCTTCTTGGAAAAACGGAAACCTGATTTTCAAAAATATCCTAAATTTCCATAACGGATGATGAAGATCGACATATATCCCTATACACTTCACTTTAAGCAACCTGCAGGCACCTCTCGAGGGGTCTACACCGAGCACAAAGTGTGGTTTCTCCGTCTAACCGACAGTCGGTTTCCCGACCGATGTGGCTGGGGCGAAGTGGCTCCACTGCCCCAACTCAGTTGCGACGACGTACCCGATTTTGAATCGATATTGACCGACACTTGTCATCGGTTTCAATCAGAGATCGATTATGAGAAGCTACGTAACTACCCCTCTATCCTATTTGGATTGGAATGTGCCCTCGACGACCTCCGTGCAGACAAACGACCACTCTACGACACTCCATTCTGCAAAGGAGAAGAGAGCATCACAATCAACGGCTTGATATGGATGGGCTCTTACGAAGAAATGCGGGTGAGAATCAAAGAGAAACTAGCTGCTGGCTTTCACTGCATCAAAGTGAAAATCGGGGCTATCGACTTCGAAAAAGAATATGCTCTGTTACAACAGATCCGACAAGAGTTCTCTCCCAACGAGATCACATTACGGGTTGATGCCAATGGTGGATTCACACCGCAAGAAGCCCTCAATAAGCTAGAGCGATTGGCCAAACTGGACATTCACTCCATCGAGCAACCCATAAAGGCTGGACAGATCGATGAGATGGCAAAGCTCTGTCAGGAGACTCCCCTTCCCATTGCCTTAGACGAAGAACTGATTGGGGTAAACGACCCAATGAAGAAGGCTGAGTTGTTGGACAGAATTCATCCACAGTACATCATCATCAAGCCATCCCTTCACGGAGGCAAAATGGGCGGTGAGGAATGGATACATCTTGCACAAGAAAGAAAGATGGGCTACTGGATCACCTCTGCGTTGGAATCCAATATCGGACTGATGCACATCGCACAATGGGCATCTACCTTTTCGATATCTATTCCACAAGGGTTAGGAACCGGCGGACTATACACCAACAATATTGAGACTCCACTGGAATTGGTTGGAGAGAAACTATGGTACAGACCAGACAATGACTTTACAAGATTTCCTCAAGAATTGGAGAAGCGATTCTGACACAATCAGTGTTCAGTCGTCTGGCTCCACTGGAACACCCAAAGTGCTTCAGGTGGAGAAGAAACGTATGCTGGCAAGTGCCAAGATGACATGCGACTTCCTAGACATACAACCTGGAGAGAAAGCACTTTTATGCATGTCTCTCGATCACATTGGAGCCCAGATGATGGTGGTTCGATCCATAGAGCGGA
>JAFRNH010000086.1 GCA_017430235.1 Paludibacteraceae bacterium
CCAAACGAGCCTTCAATTTCGCATGTGCAATATCACGAGCTACAATGATTGTACCTTTCAAGTTGATACGAGTGCTAACTGGATATTTGGTCAACTCTGCACGAACGGCATCCATTCCCTTATCCAAATCGATAACAATACTGTTTTTACCTTCACCCGCTTTACAATATTCTGCAGGAATCAATTCTGAAGGATTAGAGTCCATCTTCTCGATCCAGATACCATCCTTGTTGATTTTTGCCTTGATGTTTCTATCAGCAGAACAACTAACACCCATACCGATAGGACAAGAAGCGCCATGACGAGGCAAACGAATCACACGAATATCATGTGCCAAATATTTACCTCCGAATTGAGCACCCAAACCAATCTTATGAGCCTCCTTCAACAACTTGTTTTCCAAATCGATGTCACGGAACGCACGTCCTGTTTCATCACCTGTAGTAGGCAAGTTGTCATAATATTTTATAGAAGCCAATTTTACAGTTAGCAAATTCTTTTCCGCAGAAGTACCACCAATCACAAATGCAATGTGATAAGGAGGACAAGCAGCCGTTCCCAATGTTTTCATCTTCTCCACCAAGAACGGAAGAAGAGTACCCTCATTCTGAATAGTTGCCTTTGTCATTGGATAGAAATAGGTTTTATTAGCAGAACCACCACCTTTAGCCACCATGACAAAACGATATTCTGCGCCTTCAACTGCCTCGATGTCAATCTGAGCAGGCAAGTTGCACTTCGTGTTGACTTCATCATACATGTTCAATGGTGCATTCTGAGAATAACGAAGATTATCGTTCACATACGTATTGAACACACCTTTTGATAAGGCTTCCTCATCCTCAAAACCAGTCCACACTTGCTGACCTTTTTCTCCATGGATAATGGCAGTTCCCGTATCCTGGCAGAAAGGAAGAATACCCTTACATGCCACCTCTGCATTACGCAAGAACTGAAGAGCCACATATTTATCATTTTCAGAAGCTTCAGGATCTTTCAAGATGGCAGCTACTTGCTCGTTATGAGAGCGACGCAACATAAACTCCACATCATGAAATGCCTGCTGAGCCATCAATGTAAGAGCCTCTTTGGACACTTTCAACATTTCATGACCTTCAAAATTACCTACACTGACACCTTCTTTGCTCAACAAATAATACTCCGTGTCATCTTTCCCAACCTGAAACATCGGAGCATATTTAAATTCTATAGCCATAATAAATTTTAATAGAAACGATTAATCACTTAATTTTTGATTTGAACAATTTACCAAGAGCCGCACCCATATTCTGAGCTGCATCCCCCATCAAGTTAATATGAGTTCCCCATTTCCCTCCTTCTCCTTCACAATCCTTGATGGTGGCAATGACGTTACCCTCAGCATCAACCACATTTCCAACAGCCTCAGTATCACCTCTTTTCTCTACTTCCGACACTTTCAAGACCAACTTATACTTAGTATCCTCTGTCGTAGCTACTATTTTACCTTTCGTTGCTGCATTAAATTCAGTGATAAATTTTCTCAAAATCTCCACACTACCTGTATCCCAGTTCTTTTCCTGAGCCACATAATCAGCATACGACATGTTCTTGATGACAGCGTTTGTATAATCAAACTCTACTTTGATTTTTTTCTCACCCTTCAAAGAATCAAACGATCCTTGATCTAATTTTTGTCCGTAACTGCTCATAGCAATTAAACCGAACAGTACCATTACCTTAAATCTATTCATAACTTTTTATTTTACGATTTCGTTCTTATTCGAACTTATTTTACATAGACCGCTAAATTACGCAAAAAAAGTAAAACAACAAGAGAAAAAATAGAACAAACATATTTTTTTCATAATATTTTTTTCCTCTGAGTTGAATGTGCTTTCAAACGCCCATATACACTGCATGGTTAAAAAACTTTTTCTTTCAAGCAACAAAAAAAACTTTTTTTTCTTTGTCAATATTCTAACTTTGTGTAATTTAGCGACATTAACCGTAAAATAAAAAACACGAAATGAAAACCGCGCTCAAGACTCTAACCCTGGGAACATTATTGGTAGTTGCGCCTCTTTCATATGCACAAACGACAATTACCATTGACCCTACCACTTCCTATCAGACCATTGATGGAATTGGCGGCGGTATCGTGTACTATTTAGATTGGTTAACCACTCACAAAAACAAAGAGGTATTATACGACACCATCTTCAACGGATTGGGACTGACCGGTTTGCGCATAGGCAACTGGGCCCACGAAGAGAATGCCGACCTTACCTACGACGCTGAAATCGTACATGAAGGAAAGAAACGATTAGGCGACGACTTTTTCATCACCATGTCTTCATGGTCTGCTCCTGCCGAATTAAAGCAGAACAACTCCCTCACAGGTTCTTGCGGCGGTCCTGTCAAGCCAACCTTAAAAAAAGAATACGGGCGTTATATCTATGATAAATTCGGTGCATGGTGGAAACGCGCGTTACAACAATACCGGGATGTGGACGTTTATCCTAACACGATAAGCATTCAGAACGAGGTGGACTGTGATGCAGACTACGAATCAACCATCTTCGACCCTACAGAGTCGAATGGCATCGCTGCCTATTCGAATGCTCTTTCGTCTGTATACAACAATATCAAAACATTGGACAACGCTCCGGGCATACTCGGTCCTGAAGTGCTGGGTATCGGCTGGAACAAGGTGCAGGAATACATCAACACGGTCGACAAGAAGATGTTGTATGGATACAATTTCCACTACTACCATAGCGGTTCGGAGAATCATAAAGATGATGGCTATCGCTACAACTACCCGGATGAATTTCTGGGGGCAATGACCAATCTGTCAAGAGACTACCTGAATCAAAAGCCAATGTATATGACCGAGAATAGTTCTCTGAGAGACCCTGATCCAAACGACCCTATTCATTTGGCTATCTTTATGTCATACGCATTCTCCGTCAATCATGTTGTTTCGTACCTTCATTGGAATCTGATTTGGGGAGATACGGGTGACGGATGTATCAACTTGGAATTTTCTGAAAACGGATATACTACAGAAGATGGATATGTCATTCAAGGTGATTACCACGCCTTGCGTCACTACTCCAAATTTATTCGTCGCGGATGGAAAAACATTTCCGCACAAACCAACAATAACAACGTCATTGTTTCCGCATTCAAAAGTCCGGAAGGAGACGCTTATACGGTTGTCTTAGTCAACCGCAATCGAAACAACCAGACGGCCAGACTGCCATTCTTCCCTGATGGAACAAGAGCAACAGTCATCCAAAGTGTTCCTTCTCAAAAAATATGGAGCTCAACCATAGGCACCTATGACGCACTAGAAAGTGTTAATATGCCAGGAAACAGCATCACTACTATCGCTTATAAGCCAAAGGCAAAAACATACATCTACGAATGTAACAAAACAGACGTGTGGAGCACGCAGGAGAACTGGACTCCAGTTGGCGTACCTCAATCCATCGACACTACCATCATTCGAGCTGGAGAGGTGAAAGCTGGTCCATTGGAGTTAAGTGCACCTATCACAATTGAAGAGAATGGTACACTCGACATCACAGCCGATTGTACATTTGACCAACTCAACATCATTGGTGGAACCATTAAATCCAGCAATGTGAACCCTCTATACCTATTATCTGCAAGAGAAATCAACATTCAATCTCATTGCACCTTTATCACTGGTCCTACAGACACTACAGGTATCGAAATCGAGGGAACCATCTCTGGTGATGGAGACCTCATCAAATCTAGCGTCGGCATATTGAGCTTAAATGCAGAAGCCAACCAACTGAATGGATCATGGACACTCGAAGAAGGAACCATCGTCGTAAACCACAAGGATGCGCTTGGACCTAATGGTATTTTCGTAGACAATGGTACATTGGAAATCAATGTGGATGTCAATACAGACCAAATCACCATCTCTGACAGTGCCAAACTTGTTTTGAAAGGCAATCTGGAAGTAAATGATTTGACTATCAACGGACAGACTTACGGAGGTGGTACCTACACTACTGAAGACTATCCTGACGGAATCAAAGGTCTCGGCAAACTGATTGTCAACAAACCTTTGCCAACACTCGTAAAATTCGGAATGGGAGAATCCGACCAAACCGTTCAACAACATGATTCCATCATCGAATATGGATACTCATGGGGAAATGCTGATTCTATCAACATATCATGGAACAATGAAGTCCCTGACGGTATTTGCACAGAAATCGACACAGCCAACAGAACCATCAGATTCTATGGCGTTGCAACTACTCCTGGCTTGTATCGTTACACAATCACAACGCGAAGCTCCGCCAAAGAAGAAGTAACGAAAAATGGCTCCTTCTATGTCGAAGAGACCGAGCACAACCCTATCATCACATCTACAGAAAACAAATCAATCTGCATTCTTGCAGAAAAAAATCATATAGACATCATCATCAATAGTGACGTAAAAGAGAACTGCCACTTTATGATTGTCGACATGGAGGCTCGTACCAAAGCCGATTTCTATCAAACGATAGAACCAGGAAACAATAAAATAGAAAAGAAAGTCAATCAATTGACTGCAGGAACTTATTTGTTACAAATAAGGGGAAAAAGCAAACCAAAAACATGCAAGTTCGTTGTCAAATAAGGCAACCCGCATTGCTTATGTTTTTTTGAAACCATAAAATTTTAACTTTCTAATTACTTCAAAAGAATGAGGACCATAACAAGGCTAATTGTTACGCTATTATTATGCATGCCATTTCAAGTTTATTCTGACGACCTTCCTTCTTTCCCTGGTGCGGAAGGATATGGAATGTACACCACTGGAGGTCGTGGCGGCAAAGTTTATCATGTCACTTCCCTATCGGATGATGGTAGTGCAGGCACCCTGCGTCATGCAGTTAATCAATCTGGTCCAAGAACCATCGTCTTCGATGTTTCCGGCATCATCGAACTACAGAAAAGATTATCCATCACCAATGACGATATCACCATTGCAGGACAAACGGCTCCAGGCGATGGAATCTGTCTAAAAAACTATGATCTTTATGTCAATGCCAATAATGTAATCATCCGCTTCATGCGTTTTCGAATGGGTACGGATGCTCCTGATGAGATCGATTCCAACGGGAACCCTTCCATTGATAGAGATGCCACATGGGGAAGAAGGAAGAAGAACATTATCATCGACCACTGCTCCATGAGTTGGTGTACCGACGAATGTGCCTCCTTCTATGACAACGAGAACTTCACCATGCAATGGTGTTTGGTAGCAGAGAGTCTGAGAGGTTCATTCCACCCCAAAGGATATCATGGCTACGGAGGCATCTGGGGTGGAAGAGGCGCAACCTTCCATCACAACCTCGTAGCTCATCATGACAGCCGCACGCCTCGACTATGTGGAAGTCGCTATTCCAATCTGGCAGACCAAGAACGTGTAGATTTACGAAACAACGTGTTTTACAACTGGGGAAGCACCAACAGCGGATACGCAGGTGAAGGTGGTTCCTACAACTTCATCAACAACTATTACAAGGCGGGTCCTGCCACAAAATCATCCATTCAATATCGGATATTCCAACCTTGGGCAGACGATGGTAAAAACTCACAAGCACAAGGTGTATATGGTCACTTCTACATCAGTGGAAACTACATGGAAGGGAAAGGTGACAACTGGGATTGGAACGGAATAGACATAGACAACAGCAACAACGGACAGATGAACCAACAAAGCATCCGATCCTATACAGAATACAGTGTAGCTCCCGTCACCACACAATCTGCCAAAGAGGCGTATCAAAAAGTGCTCCAATGGGCTGGAGCCTCCTACAAACGGGATGCTGTAGATGCCCGTATCTGTGAAGAGACCCGTAATGGCTCTTACACCTACACAGGTTCAGTATTAAAAGGAAAAGGTATCATCGACTCTCCTTCTGATGTAGGAGGATGGCCTACCTACGCCAGTGCACCTGCGCAAACGGATAGCGATGGAGATGGAATGCCAGACAGCTGGGAAGAGCGGAAAGGACTAGACAAAAACGACCCAAGCGATGGTTCTGCCATCGCTCCATCGGGTTATACTTACCTGGAGGTGTATATGAATTCAATCGTCAACGAGGTGATGGGCATTCCTTCTGATGAAGAAGAGGAGGTTATCAACACCGTGACAAAAGCACCTTTCGATTTTGTCGTAGGTGTGGATGGCAACTTTGCTGAGGCAAAAAGAGCAGCCGAGGCGAGTCAAAGCGACCGTTTCATCATCTTCTTCCCTGACGGAGAATATAACATAGGACCTTTGACAGGCGACGGCAATCAAATGACAACATGGACCAAAAGCTCCGTTTCCTTTATCGGACAAAGCATGGACAATGTAATTCTTTATAACACTTGTTCTGAAGAGGCTATCGGTAAGACTGCCACATTGTACTTATCGAGAGCGAATGACATATATCTACAAGACATCACACTCCACAACAGATCCTACTACAACCCGAATGCCAGTGCCAATCGTTTTGTGGCCTTGATGGACCAAGGAAGTAGGAACATCTACAAATTCGTCAAGTTGCTCAGCACACAAGACACCTACTATTCAAAATCAGACAGAACCTATTCAGAGGATTGTGAAATTCATGGAACAGTGGATTTCATCTGTGGAAGTGGCGACATCCTTTTCAACCGCTGTCTTCTCTATCTGGAGAACCGACAAAACAACTGTATCACAGCGCCTGCCACCACCACATCTTGGGGATATGTATTTAAAGATTGTACCATCGATGGATACTCCTCTTGTAATGGCAATTATCGACTAGGACGCTCTTGGAACAAATCTCCTCGCTGTGTCTATATCAACACAAAGATGAACATTCAACCAATGGCTGCCGGATGGGGCGACCCTATGAATGTTGTGCCTGCCCTATTCGCAGAATACAACAGTGTTGATGGAAATGGCAATTCTATTAATCTCAGCAATCGTCGCAGCTCCTATACAAAAGACAATCAGACAGTCTATATCAACCCTGTCCTCTCTGCATCAGAAGCTGAAAAATATACAATAGCGAACGTGCTAGGAGGTTCTGACAATTGGCAACCAGACCAATTAACACAACAGGTACAAACGCCTAAGATAAGCATCAACAACAGTGTCATATCATGGAGCGACAATCCTTCCGCACGTTGCTACGCGATCTTCAAAAACAATGTTTACGTCGGAAACACAACAGGAACGCAATACACCATTCCTGCAGGCACCTCCTCTACTGACGAATTTACCATTCGCGCTGCTAATTCAATGGGTGGGCTAAGCAGCATATCCAACGCAGTCACTTCTGATGGAGGTTCCTTCTCCACAACA